>DASZVW010000383.1:0-4654 GCA_035546895.1 Polyangia bacterium | reverse complement strand
GGTCGCGGGCGCCGGAGGCGCCACGGGCGCTGGCGGCGGCGGGGCCGGTCAGGGGGGCGCGGGCGGGATGGGGAGCGGCGGCCTGGGCGGCATGACGTCGTCCACCGGCGGCGGCGGAAACGGTGGCCAGTCCGGGAGCGGCGGCGGTGCGAGCAACGGCACGTTCTACGTGTCCCCCAGCGGCGCCGGCACGAGCTGCACCAGCGCCGCGCCGTGCGCGATCGCCGAAGCGCAGGCCGTGGTCCGGGCGGCGGCCCCGGCGATGAGCGGCGATCTGGTGGTCCAGCTGGCCGACGGCACCTACCGGCTGGCGGCGCCGCTCGTCTTCACGGCGGCGGACTCGGGAAGGAACGGCCATACCATCACCTGGCAAGCGGCGGCGGGCGCCCACCCGGTGCTCTCCGGTGGCCGGTCGATCACGGGATGGACCCTCAGCGACGCGGGCAAGAACATCTGGAAGGCCTCGGCGCCCGGCGCGTTCGCGACGCGCCAGCTCTACGTCGACGGCAAGATCGCCACCCGCGCGCGCTCGGCGTCGATCAGCCGATCGAACATGACCTTGACGAGCAGCGGATGGACCTTCTCGAGCAGCAGCCTCGCCTTCCTGAACAACCTCGCCAACCCGAGCCGAGCCGAGCTGAACGTCATCGGGTCGTGGACGAACCGGTACTCGCCGATCGAGAGCGTGAAGAACGGCGCGGTCACGATGACGCAGCCTGCCTGGGACGAGAACACCTGGGGCTACGACACCGTCCAGAGCCCCTACCGCCAGGGGCCGATCTACGCGGAGAACGACTACACGCTGCTCGACCAGCCCGGTGAGTGGTACCAGGACACGACGGCGGGCGCGCTCTATTACATCCCGCTCGCCGGTCAGGACGTGACGAAGGTCGACGTCGAGCTGCCGCAGCTGCAATACCTGCTCGCCGTCGGGGCCGCCTGCCCGACGAGCCCGACCAATGGTGCGATCTGCGTCCAGCCGGCGCCCGCCACCCCGACCCAGGCGGTGGCCTACGCCCCGCCGGCCGCCGGCGACCCCTACGCGCAGCCGGCGCACGATCTCGTCTTCAGCGGCCTGACGTTCTCGCACACCAGCTGGCTCGAGCCCAACACCGATGGCCTCGCCGACCAGCAGACCGGCGGATTCCTGGTCGGCCCGCGATCGAGCTATCCCGGCGGCGGCCAGGCGGCGGTGTTCGAGGCGTCGAGGCCGCGCTGGCTCCAGATGCCGGCCGCGGTCCAGGTGTCGGCGGCGAAGAACATCTCCTTCGTGCGGGACCGGTTCGTCGACCTCGGCGAGGTGGGCCTCGGGATCGGCAACGATCCCAGCGCGCACGCGACGGGCGTCGGGCTCGGGGCCAACGGCGTCAACGTGACCGGCTGCGTGTTCTCTCAGATCGCCGGTGGCGGAATCGTGGCCGGGGGCATCCAGGCCTGGGCCCACCACCCCTGCGGCGACAAGGTCTGCACCGCGAGCGATCCGGGCGCGAACCTCGTCGATCAGAACATGACCATCCAGGACAACCTCGTCCACGACGTGGGGATCGACTACCGGGACTTCGCCGGCATCATGTTCACGTACACCGCCAACGCCGTCGTCGCGCACAACGAGATCTACAACGTTCCTTATTCGGGGATTAACAGCGGCCTCGGCTGGGGAACGAACGACGCGGGCGGCAACAACGACTACAAGACGCGGGCCACGGGCGACCTGTACCTCTACCAGCCGCTGTACGCGAGCCCGACCACCGCCAAGAACAACATGGTGAGCGCCAACTACGTCCACCAGGCCATGCTCCAGATGAACGACGGCGGGTGCCACTACAACCTCGGCTTCCAGCCGGGGACCGTGGTCACCCAGAACTACTGCGAGGGCAAGGGGTCCGGGCTCTCGGGCACGTATTGGGGCGAATACAACGACGAAGGGTCCGCGTACATCACCGAGACGAAGAACGTGTACGCCAACTTCGGCGCTTACGTGACCGCCAACGCGAACGCGTCCAACAACACCGGGCACATCACCTTCACCAACAACTGGGGCAGCTCCGCCAGCCCGGGGCTCGGCGGCCCGGCCAACACGGTCTCGGGAAACGTTCAGATCAGCGGCGACAGCTTCCCGGCGGACGCCCAGACGATCGTGAACGCCGCCGGCCTCGAGGCGGCCTACGCCGATTTGAAAGCGAACCCCTGAGGATCCGACCGGAGGACGACGCTGTGATGGACCGCAATCGACGAGCTACTTCTTTCTTCCAGGGGCAAATTCCATGGCGGCTCACCGTCGGTCTCCTCGCGCTGGCGCTCGGTTGCAGCCAGAGCTCCGGCGGCTCTGGCACCGGAGGTAGTCCGGGCGGCGGTGGCTCGACGGCCTCGGGGGGATCGCCTGGCAGCGGAGGGACGACCGCGTCCGGCGGCGCGACCGGAGCGGGCGGCGCCAGCGCCACGGGCGGCAGCGGCGGGCATGGCGGCGCGACGGCCACGGGCGGCGGGCCGGGAACCGGCGGTGTTGCCGGCGCCGGCGGAGCGGGCGGCCCCGGTGGGTCGATCGGCTCGGGAGGCTCGACCGGATCCGGGGGGGCCGCTGGCTCGGGGGGAAGCACGGGCGGCGGCGGCTCCGCGACCGGAGGCGCCGGCGGGAAGGGCGGCGGGGCCGGCGGCGCCGCGGGGGGGACGGGGTCTCCGAGCGCGGGGTGCGGCAAGACCTCGACGCTGACGTTCGGGATGGTTCCGGGCGAGAACGCCAGCGCGCCGGCCGGGTCGGGAAACGGCGTCGGCCACGGTGACGGCGGCTACGTCACCATCTCGGACCCGAACGCGGGCGGAACGCGCGGCTTCGCCTTGAGGCTCCCCGACAACTACGACAAGAACAAACCCTACTGGTTGATCTTCGGTTTCCACTGGAACGGCGGCAACGCCGCCCAGGTCGACAACGGGGGGACCAACGGCGCCTGGTGGTCCTATTACGGGCTGCAGCGGGAGTCGAACGACGGCGCGATCTTCGTCGCGCCCGACGGACTCGGCGCCGGCTGGGCGAACACCGGCGGGCGAGACCTGAGCTTCGCCGACGACATGGTCAAGATGATCGAGGAGAACTACTGCGTCGATACCACGCACGTCATCACCTCGGGCTTCAGCTACGGCGGCGGCATGAGCTACGAGCTCGCCTGCGCCCGCGCGAAGGTCTTCCGCGCCGCGGTGATCTATGAAGGCGGCCAGCTCAGCGGGTGCGACGGCGGCAACGATCCGATCGCGTTGTGGCAGACCGAGGGTCTGACGGACACCACCGTTCCGATGAGCCTGGCGACGCCTATACGCGATCGCTTCGTCAAGAACAACGGTTGCACGGCCCAAACCCCGCCGCAGCCGCCGCAGCCGCCGCCATATCTGAATCCCGGCGGGCACGTCTGTACCGACTACGCCGGGTGCTCGCCCGGCCATCCCCTCCGCTGGTGCGTCCACCAGTCGGGACACGCGCCAGGCCCGGTGGATGGGACCTCCGACCTCTACAACTCGTGCGCGACGCCGCCCAAGAGCTGTTCCGCCAGCTGCCCGTGCACCTGGACGCCGGACGACGTCTGGTCGTGGTTGACGTCCTTCTGACGAGCCGACTTCGACCAGCGCACGGAACGGTCGAGGCTCGGCGAGGGCGCCGCGGCGCGAGTTTCCGGAACGCGGACCGATGAGGTCCGTTTGCCTGGGGATTGCGATGCTGGTGCTCGGGTGCGCCTCCTCGGCGGCGGCCCCGCAGGCGTCCCGGGCCTCGCCGACCTCGCTGAGGCCTGGACCGTCGCTGTACGAGACCGGCCGCTTCGCGGTCGTCCCTCCGTCGAGCTGCGGGCTCCGGATCGACGAGGGGCCGATCGACCGCCGGCCGTCGCGTACGCCGACCGCTGCCGCCGGCGCGATGCGACGCCAGCAGAAGGTCCGCCGGCGGACTTCCAGGCCAGGCGAGGTCCGGGTGCGCCAGAGCGCAATCCCATGACAAAGAATCGTCCTTGGTGACAAGTAAACAAATGACGGGGATACCTTCCGTTGCGCCGACGAAACTGATTCACGGCAGATCTTGCGGATGCTAATTTCGAGGCGCGCGTGAGGGGACGCGCTCGGCCCGCGCCGTGGCATCTCCTCGAGGCCGGTTCGCTAGCACGCAAGTGGAGATCGCCAATGCGACATGATGGGCTTCGCGAGCAATTCATCGAGGTGTTCGACGCCGAGCTCGACTATCTGGCTGCGTCGTTGCGCCGTCTCGGCGCTCGCTCGTTGGAGATCGAGGACCTGGCGCACGAGGTCTTCCTGGGCCTCATTCGAACGCGCCCGAGCGTCGCCGATCGACGCGCGCTCCGTCTGCACCTGTTCGGCCTCGCGGTCCGCGCGATCGACAGGCATCGACGCCGCGCCGCGGGGGGCGCGGGGGGAGCGCTCGCTGGTGTCGAGTCTCTCCCGTTGGCCCTGGCGGCGCTGGATCGCCTGCCGCTCAAGCCGCGCGCGGTGCTGGTCCTGCATGAGCTCGAACGCGTGCCACTGCCCGACATCGCCGGCAGCCTCTCCATGACCCGGCTGGGCGTGGCCCTGAGGCTCCGCCGCGCTCGGCGGGAGCTGGAGCGGGCGATCCGGAGATTGGCCGCCGACTGGCAGGCGGGCCGTTTCGGGCACTCGG
>DASZVW010000382.1:0-5947 GCA_035546895.1 Polyangia bacterium | reverse complement strand
AGGACGTCGAGCGGCTGGGCGCCCGGATCATCCTCGGCAACACCTACCACCTGGCGCTGCGGCCGGGGGCCGAGCGGATCGCGGCGCTGGGCGGGCTGCACAAGTTCATGGCCTGGCCGCGCGCCATCCTGACCGACTCGGGCGGCTTCCAGGTCTTCAGCCTGCGCGAGCGGCGGACGGTGGACGACGACGGCGTCACCTTCGCCTCGCACCTCGACGGCTCGCCGCAGCGGCTGACGCCCGAGCGGGCGATGCAGATCCAGGCGCTGCTCGGCAGCGACGTGGCGATGGCCTTCGACGAGTGCCCGCCGTCGGACTCGCCCCGGGAGACGATCGCGGCGGCGATGGCCCGCACCACCCGCTGGGCCCGCCGCTGCCTGGCGACCGCCCCGGCGCCCGGGCAGCTCCGGTTCGGGATCGGGCAGGGGGGCGTACACGTCGACCTGCGGCGGGCGCACCTGGCGGAGCTGACGGCGCTGTCGGTCGAGGGCGCCGCGTTCGACGGCTTCGCGCTGGGCGGCCTCGGCGTCGGCGAGGCGCCCGAGGTGATGCACGGGGTGATCGCCGAGGTGGCGGGCGACATGCCGGCCGGCAAGCCCCGTTACCTGATGGGGGTGGGGACGCCGGATGACATCTGGCAGGCGATCGGCGCCGGCATCGACATGTTCGACTGCGTGATGCCGACCCGCAACGCGCGCAACGGGCAGCTCTTCACGCGCGCCGGACGGCTCAACATCGGCAACGCCCGCCACCGCGACGAGGACCGGCCGGTGGAGGCGGGGTGCCCGTGCGCCTGCTGCAGCCGCTACAGCCGCGCCTACCTGGCCCACCTCTTTCACGCCAAGGAGCTGCTTTATTATCGCCTGGCCACCGTCCACAACCTCGAGCACTACTTGAGCCTGGCCCGGCGCGCGCGGGAGTTCATCGCCGCCGGGACGTTCCCGGCGACGCCGTGGTAAACGATCCCCGATGGGTAAGCGCATCGGCGTGGTCCTGACGGGGTGCGGGTGGGGCGACGGCAGCGACGCGGCGGAGACGATGATCGCGATGCTGGCCGCGGAGCGGCTGGGGGCCAAGATCCTCTGCGCCGCCCCCGATCGCGAGCAGCGGACGGTGGTCGACCACCTCTCGGGCGGGATCGTCCCGGGGGCGGCCCGCAACGCGCGCGTCGAGGCGGCGCGCCTCTCGGGCGGGCCGGTGCTGCCGCTCGCCGAGCTGCGCCCGGAGGCGATCGACGGCCTGCTGGTCCCGGGCGGCGGCGGCGCCGGGACCACGCTGTCGGACTACGCCGACAAGCACGAGCTCTGCACGGTCGATCCCGACTTCGCCAAGCTGCTGCGGGCGCTGCTGCCGGCGCACAAGCCGATGGGGTTCATCGGCCTCTCGGCGCTGCCGGCGGCCCGGGTGCTGGGGCCGGTGGCGGGCGTGCGGGTGACGCTGGGACCGAAGGGGACGGCGCTGGCCAAGCACGCCGCCGTCATGGGCGCCGACGTCCGCCCGGCCACCGTCGCCGACGTGATCAGCGACGAGAAGGCGCGGGTCCACACCACGCCCGGCTTCCTGGGCGAGGAGCCGACGCTCCCCGCGGTGGCCAAGGCCATCGAGCAGCTCGTGCGGGCTGTGCTCGGACAGAAGCCCGGCGGCCGGCGACCTCAGGGCTGATCGCGTCGAGCGGGGGGCCGCGGGACCCTCCCAGGGTCCCGCGAACTAATGATCTAGACCGCGGTTCCGCTTGATCTGATCGAGGACCTTGCCGTACTCCACCTCCCAGGTGGAGGTCCCCTCTTCCAGGTTCTTGATCCGGCGGCGGACTTCCTCGTCCAGCTCCTCGTCGACCTGCATGTGCTTCTTGAGGATGTCGCCCATCCGCTTGCGCAGGACGGTGTCGTCGACGAAGACCTCCTCGATGTGCGGCGACTGCATGAACGACTCGATCATTTGCGTGGTCATCCACTCGAGCCCGTCCTCGCCGAGCCCGAACGCCTTCTCCCCGGCCAGCGTGCGCTTGATCTTTCCGAACTGCTCGTAGGGGAGGTTGCGCTTCTGCAGCAGGTCCTTGGCCTTCTCGGTGATCTCGCGGTCGAGCCGGAGGTACTCCTTGAGCACCGCCTGCACGTCCATCTCGGCCTCGGTGCGATCGGTCACCGCGATGTCCCCCTCGTCAACGAGCGCTTTGACGATCTCGGTGCCGACAAGCGGGATCTTTCCACTGTAAAGACGCATCTTCTACGCGCGTTATAGGGGTGCCATCCGGGACAGTCAAGGTTCGCGCCCTCGCTAAATGTGGCAAACTTGCGGCGCGTGTTCCTTCCGCTCCGCGACGACAACCCGCGCACCCGGTTCCCGGCGGTCACGCTCCTGCTCATCGCCGCCAACGTCGTCGCCTTCCTGTTCGAGCTGTCGCTGAGCCCGCGGGGGCAGAAGCTGCTGACGCTGGAGGCCGGGGCCATCCCCTACGAGATCGTCCACCACGTCGACATCCGCCCGCTCGACCTGCTGCCGGTGCCGGGATCGATCTGGACCTCGATGTTCTTGCACGGCGGGTGGCTGCACCTGATCGGGAACATGTGGTTCCTCTGGGTCTTCGGCGACAACGTCGAGGAGGCGATGGGGTCGTTCCGCTACCTGCTGTTCTACCTGTTCGTGGGGACGGTCGGCGCGCTTGCCCAGTGCTACAGCATGCCCGAGTCGACGGCCCCGATGATCGGCGCCTCGGGCGCCATCGCCGGCGTGCTGGGCGGCTACCTGATGCTCTACCCGCGGGCGCGGATCGCCACGCTGATAATGATCCCCTTCCTCTGGCCGGTCATCGGCGTGCCGGCCTGGATCTTCCTCAGCCTCTGGTTCCTCGGGCAGTTCGCGCTCCCCAGCAGCTCGGGCGTCGCCTGGATGGCCCACGTGGGCGGCTTCCTGGCCGGCCTGGGGGCGGTGCGGCTGCTCGCGCACCGGCGGGGCGGCCCGCCGGCCGCGCCGGTGGAGTACATCCCGCCCGCGCGCCGCACCTCCTGGTGAGGGGCGCAGGGCGCGACTCCGGGCTTGACACCGACGGCGTCCCGCGCAAAATCGCGCGCGCAGGACGAGGCGGATTAGCTCAGCTGGTTAGAGCAGGCGTTTCATACGCGCCGGGTCCGGGGTTCGAGTCCCTGATCCGCCACTGAAGGAAGCGAACAATCGCGTGGGGGAAATGAAACGCGTCGATAAGCCCTGGGGCCACGAGATGATCTGGGCGGTCACGGACCGCTACGTGGGGAAGGTGCTGCACATCAAGAAGGGCGAGAAGCTCTCGCTGCAGTACCACCGGAAGAAGGACGAGACGGTGATGGTCTGGGCGGGGCGGATGCAGTTCGAGCACTTCGCCGAGGGGGAGGCGCCGCAGGTCAAGGAGCTCGGGCCCGGGGAGGCGTTCCACGTCACGCCGGGGCTGCGCCACCGGATGATCGCCCTCGAGGACACCGACGTGTTCGAGGTCTCGACGACCGAGCTCGACGACGTGGTCCGCCTGGAGGACGCCTACGGCCGCCAGGGGACGTCGGCCCCCTGAGCCGGCGCGGCCCCTGCGGGGTCCCCCTCAAACCTTGACGGCGCGGGGAAGGGCGGGCTAAACCCCCCATCCAAATGTACGACACGTCCGACATTCGCAAGGGCTTGAAGATCATGATCGACGGCGCGCCTTACACCGTCGTCGAGTTCCAGTTCGTCAAGCCGGGGAAGGGCGCAGCCTTCACGCGCACCAAGATGAAGAACCTGCTCACGGGCGGCGTGCTGGAGCGGAACCTGCGCTCGGGCGAGCGGCTCGAGCCGGCGGACGTCGAGACGAAGACGATGCAGTACCTCTACTCGGACGCCGACTCGTTCGTCTTCATGGACACCACGACCTACGACCAGGTGCAGATCCCCAAGGACACCATCGGCGATCAGGCCGGGTTCATGCCGGAGAACACCAACGTCGAGGTGCTGTTCTTCAACGGCCGCGCCGTCGGCGTCACGCTGCCGAACTTCATCGAGCAGGCGGTGATGGAGACCGATCCCGGGTTCCGCGGCGACACCGCCACCGGCGCCACCAAGCCGGCCAGGATCTCGACCGGCGCCAGCGTCAACGTGCCGCTCTTCATCAACGTGGGCGACGTCATCAAGATCGACACCCGCACCGGGCAGTACCTCGAGCGCCTGAGCCGAGGGTAGAGGCCAGGCCGTGGCCGCCACCCGCGCGGCGCTGGAGGCGCGGGAGCGGATCGTCCGCGGGATCCGCGCCTACTTCGCGGCCGAAGGGTTCCTGGAGGTCTCCACCCCGGCGCGCGTCCGCTCGCCGGGGCAGGAGGTCCACCTCGACGCCATCCCCGCCGACACCGACCACTGGCTGATCACGTCGCCCGAGTACCACCTCAAGCGGCTGGTGGCGCGGGGGCTGCCGCGCATCTTCGAGATCGCCAGGTGCTGGCGCGCCGAGGAGTCGGGCCCCCACCACCTGACCGAGTTCACGATGCTCGAGTGGTACCGGGCCGAACAGCCGCTCGAGGTCCTGGCCGCCGACTGCGAGGCGCTGGTCCGGATCGCGGTCGAGGCCGCCGGGCGCGGCCCGGCCGCGCAGGGGCTGGCCGCCCCCTTCGCCCGCACCACCGTGCGCGAGCTGTTCGCCGCCCACGCCGGGTTTCCGCTGGCCGGCGACGAGAGCGCCGGGGCGCTGCGCGCGGCGGCCGTGAAGGCGGGGGTGGCGGTCGGGTCGGCCACCGCCTGGGACGACGTCTTCTACCAGGTGTTCCTCGACCGCCTCGAGCCGGCGCTGGCCCGCTCGGGACCGACGTTCGTGTTCGACTGGCCGGCGCCGCTGGGCGCGCTGGCCCGGCCGCACCCGGCGGACGCCCGCCTGGTCGAGCGGTTCGAGCTCTACGCCGGCGGCCTCGAGCTGGCCAACGCCTTCGGCGAGCTGACCGATCCGGTCGAGCAGCGGCGCCGGTTCGAGGCCGAGGCGCGCGCGCGCGCCGCCCGCGGCAAGGCCGTCTACCCTGTCGACGAGGCGCTCCTGGAGGCGCTCCCCCGCATGCCGCCCACGGCGGGAATCGCCTTGGGTCTCGACCGCTTGATCATGCTCGCGCTGGGCGCGGGTGACATCTCGGCCGTGGTCGCCTTCTAGCGGCGCATAAACCTTGCCCGTTTTTCCCATCCCTGCTATGCGTTTGCGCGGCTGGAGGCCGTCTTCGTGACTCAATTTCTAAATGTACTGGCGCAAGCCGCACCCGCCGGGGGCGGTGGTTCGCCGCTGACGCAGTTCGTACCCCTGATCGCCATCTTCGCGATCTTCTACTTCCTGGTGCTGCGCCCGCAGTCCAAGAAGGCGAAGGACCATCAGAAGATGCTGTCGGAGCTGAAGAAGGGGGACGACGTCGCCACGCAGGGCGGGATCATCGGCCGCATCACCGGTATCAAGGACAACGAGGTGACGCTGCAGGTCCAGGAGGGCGTCCGCCTCCGGTTCCTGCGCAGCGCGATCACCGGCGTCTACACGGGCGACTCGAACGCGCCGAAGACGGAAGCCAAGGCGTCGTAACCCGACGCCCCGCAACAGGGACGAAAGCGACTCATGGAACGCTCGTGGTGGTGGAAAGCGGCTCTCTACGGAGTCGTCACCGTGCTGGCCGTCCTGTACCTGATCCCAACGGTCGTCCCGGACAACAAGCAGCCGGCCTTCATCCGGAAGCACTTCGACAAGCGGATCGAGCTGGGGCTCGATCTGCAGGGCGGCCTGCACCTCGTCTACGAGGTGAACGTCGACAAGGCGGTGTCGGGGAAGGTCGACCGGCTGGCCTCCGACATCGAGGACCGGCTGCACAAGGACAAGGGCGTCAATGACCTGAACGTCAACCGCGAGGGGCGGGACGACATCATCCTGACGTTCAAGCCCCCGTCGGACGAGGCCAAGCTCGACGAGTCGATCCTCAAGGAGTACCGC
>DASZVW010000381.1:0-5065 GCA_035546895.1 Polyangia bacterium | reverse complement strand
CGACTGCTCTCGCTCGGCTACTTCCTCGACGTCCACCTCTCGGTGACGCGCGGGTCGAAGCGGGGCGCCGTGGTGCTGGTGGTCGACGTCGAGGAGCGCGGCACGCTGGTCATCAACGAGCTCTTCGCCGCCACCAGCGAGGCCACGCTGTTCTGGGGGGGCGCCGACCTCTCGGAGATGAACTTCCTCGGGCGGGGGATCAACCTGGGGGCCGGCTTCGTCGCCTCCACCAAGCCGCTGGTCCCGGAGGCGCGCGCCGGCCTGGGGGTGCGGCTGCACCTCGGGGTGCCGCCGATCGGCGGCCCCACCGGCGTCGGCCTCTCGGTGACCGGGCTCTATGGCAATGGCAGCGAGTTCTACCGGACCTCGGGCGCCGACGACGATCCCCATCCGGTGCGCTTCGTGGCCGCCGGCGTCCGCCGGGTGGGGGGGGTGCTGACCGCCGCCAAGACCTTCCCCTTCAACCTGCACGCCAGCGCCTCGCTCCGGGAGGAGTGGGTCTCGGGGGATCTGCCGGCGCTGCAGATGCGGACGCTCCCCAACATGGCGATGGTCCCCATCGACTTCATGGTCGACGAGGGATCGAGCCAGGTCGGCACCTTCGCGGCCGGCCTCGACTACGACACCCGCTCCGATCCCGTGCTCCCGCGCTCGGGGATGCGCGCCGCCGTCTCGGTCGAGGTGGCGAGCTCCCTGCTCGGGTCGAGCTACGCCTACGTGAAGACGGTCTTCAACGGGTCGTTCTACCTCCGCATGCCGCGGGGCGCGCTGGGGTTTCACCTCTTCGGCGGCGCCATCGGCGGCGAGGCCCCCTACTTCGACCGCTTCTTCGTCGGCGATCTCGATCTGCTGCTGCCGCGCCGGGCGCTGGGGATCAACTTCTCGACCCAGTCGGCGCCCGGCTTCCTGGGGACCTCGCTGGCCGCCCAGCGCTACGACAACTACGCCGGGCGGCTGCTGGTCGAGTACGCCATCCCCATCTGGCGCCACCGGGGCCTCCTCTACGGCGGCGACGCCTTCGTGGCCGCGGGCGTGCTGGCCATGGCCAACGACGAGGACTCGCTCGGCCCGCCGCCCTACGGCCTGACCGGCGACCTCGGCCTCCGCCTCGACACCTACGTGGGCGTGTTCACGATCTCGATCGCCAACGTGGTCAGCCGCAGCTCGTTCTGACATGTCCACCCGCCGCGCCGCCGCCATGGTCCTCGCCAGCGTGCTGCCGGCGCTCTCCGGGGCGGCGCGGGCGGCCGATCCCCTCCCCCAGCGCGAGGTCGGCTTCGGCGTCAAGGCCGACCACCTGACCGTCTCCGTGGGGCTGCAGGACCTGTTCGGGGAGGGCGAGCGGGCGCGGCTCAAGTCGGGGTTCGCCACCCGGGTGCTCATCCGGGCGGCGCTCGAGGAGGCCTCGAGCGGCGAGCCGGTCGCGGTGGCGGTGCAGCACGCCGAGATCGTCTACGACATCTGGGACGAGAAGTTCGATCTCCGCACCTCGGACGGGGTAACGCCCGAAAAACGCTCCGTGGTGAGCACCGCCGACCAGGCGATCGGGCGCGCCGCCGTGCTGCTGGAGGCGCCGGTGATCGAGACCGCGCGCCTGCGCCCCGGGGGCGTCTACGTGCTGACCGTGCGCGGCGACCTCAACCCCATCTCCGAGGACCTGCTGGTCGAGGTGCGCCGCTGGCTGGTGCAGCCGGCGCGGGGCCAGCGGCGGCTGGGGGCGGGCGACACCTTCTTCGGCTCGTTCGTCAGCATCTTCGTGAACCCGCGCATCGAGGACAGCGAGCGGCAGGTCCGCTTCGTCTCGCAGCCGTTCGTCTGGGGGACGGCGCCGCCGCCTCCGCCGCCCAAACCGCAGCCCGGAAGGATGATGCGATGAAGCTCCTGCGCCTGCCCGGCCGCTTCGAGTGGAAGATCCTGCTGGCGCTGTTCGCCGTCGCCTCGCTGCCGCTCGGCGCGACCGCCTACCTGATGCAGGTCACCATCGGCCGCATCGAGGCGATCACCGACCAGCACCAGGAGGCGGTCCGCCAGTCGCTGGGCGGCGCCGTCGAGGTCTACAAGGCCTACTTCGAGAAGATGAAGGACACCTTCCACGAGCGGGCCAACGAGATCGGGGCCAGCGACTTCGGGCAAGCCGCCGACCTGGCCGACGTCCCCGACCTCCTGAGGGCGCGCATCCTGGCGGGGCCGCGCACGGTCGACGAGTGGTCGGCGCCGCCCAACATCGTGGCCGAGGCGCGCGAGGCGCCGCCCAACCTGGTGGCCCTGAAGACAGCCGGGGGCGAGCCGCGCGTGCTGGAGCTGACCTTCGGGATCCCGCGCGAGATCTACGCCAACTTCCTGGCGCTGCGGGCGGCGATGGAGGAGGAGCACGAGCTCGATCGGCTGCTGCCGGTGGTGCTGCCGCGGATCTTCCACGGCCTCGGCATCGCGCTGGTGGTGGTCCTGCTCATCGCGGGGGCGCTGGGGCTGTTCATCGCCCGGCGCGCCACCGGCCGCGTGGCCGCGCTCAGCGACGCCGCCCGCCGCGTCGGCGAGGGGGACCTCACCGTGCGGGTGGCGCCGCGCGGCTCCGACGAGCTGGACGACCTCGGGCGGGCGTTCGACCGGATGGTCGCCGAGCTGTCGGAGACGCGCTCGCGGCTCGGCTACCTGCAGAAGCTCTCCGCCTGGCAGGAGGTGGCGCGGCGGCTGGCGCACGAGATCAAGAACCCGCTGACGCCGATCCAGCTGGCCGTCCAGGAGCTGGCCTCCAAGTACCGCGGCGGCGATCCCGGCTACCAGCGGCTGCTCGGCACCGCGATGGAGATCCTGACCGAGGAGATCGGCGTCATCCGGCGGCTGGTCGACGACTTCTCGGCCTTCGCCAAGCTCCCCAAGGTCGAGCCGGTCCCGGTCGATCTCGGGCAGGTGGTCGACGACTTCGCGCGCGCCCACCCCGAGTGGCAGAAGGCGCTGGCGGTCGAGCGGCGGGCGCCGGTGGCCGCGCTCTGCGACAAGATGCTGATCCGGCGGGTGCTGGCCAACCTGGTGGAGAACGCCGTGCAGGCCGCCGAGGCGACCGGCCGCGCGCCGGCGGTGCAGATCGCGATCGCCGAGGGGGACCACGCCGCCTGCCTCTTCGTCGACGACAACGGCCCCGGCGTCGCCGAAGAGGCGCGCGAGCGGATCTTCGACCCCTACGTGACCACCAAGGAGCACGGCACCGGCCTGGGGCTGGCCATCGTCCGCAAGATCGTCCTCGACCACGGCGGCGACGTGCGGGTGGCGCCCGAGCCGTCGCCGCTGGGCGGCGCGCGCTTCCTCGTCACTCTGCCGGTGGTGCCGGGATCGCCAGCGGCGCCGGACGACCCGCCACGCGCAACGCCGGGCGCCCGTCGGGCGTCTCCGTGAGCCGCTCGCCGAGCGCGGCGACCGCCGAGGTGGCCAGCCGCGCCTCGAGCCGCCCGCCGCGCACCCGGGCGCGCAGCACGCCGGCGGCGTCGGCGGTCAGCGTCGCCGGATCGAGCGCCTCCTCGGCGCCGTCGGAGAGCGCCAGCCAGATCGTCCCCGCGGCGTCGACGCGCGCCGCCCGCGCCACCAGCGGCGTGTCGTCGACGTCCAGGTAGGCGAAGCGCCGCTCATCGAGCCGCAGGACGTAGCGCCCGTCGGGCGGCGGCAGCCGATCGAGCCAGCGGAAGAGCGCCCGCTTGAGCCCTTCGTGGGTGACCTCCGCCCCCTCGTGGATGAAGCGCCCCTCGCGGTCGACGCGGATCCCCGAGCGCCGGAGCCGCTCGAGGTAAGCGGCGCGCTCGGCCTCGTCCACGGTCCGCCTCGTCCGCCGGGGCTACGGCGCGCGGACGGCGCCCAGGCGCTGCAGCTCGTCCTTCGTGCGCAGCTTCTCTTTCTTGAGACGGCTGCGCTCGATCTGCTCGTCCGGCGTCAGCGACAGGTGGCGTTCCAGCTCCGCCAACCGCCGCTCCAATTCACCGTGCCTCTCCCTGAGCCGCACCATCTGAATGGCCGCCGAACCCGGATCCACGCGGATCTTCTCCATGCGTCGAGCCTCCGTCGCCTTCGATGATAGCGCCGCGCGGGCGCAACGATCAACGGCGGTCAGCGGCGCGCTTCGAATGCGGCGATGGCTGCCTCCTGCGAGAGGAGAAACTCCAGCTCATCCACGCCGTTGAGCAGGCAGTAGCGGGCGAAGGGGTCGATGGGGAATGACGCGCGCGTGCCATCAGGAAGCGTCAAGGTCTTCTCCTCGAGGGAGACCGTGACGGTCGCCCCCGGCGCCGCCAGCAGCTTGGCGTGCGTCGCCTTGTCGACCACCACCGGGACCAGCCCGTTCTTCAAGGAGTTGTTGCGGAAGATGTCGGCGATCGAGGTGCTCACCACGGCGCGGAAGCCGTAGTCGCAGAGCGCCCAGGGGGCGTGCTCGCGCGAGGAGCCGCAGCCGAAGTTGTCGCCCGCCACCAGGACCTGGGCGCCGGCCGCCTCGGGGCGGTTGAGCACGAAGTCGCCTTTGGGCTTCCCCTCGGCGTCGAACCGCCAGTCGGCGAACAACTTGGATCCCAGACCGGCCTTGCTGGTCGCCTTGAGGAAGCGCGCCGGGATGATCTGGTCGGTGTCCACGTTCTCGACGGGGAGGACGACGGTCCGTGATGCGATTGTTTTGACAGGTTCCATCTAGATCCTTTCTGCAGTGAACGAGTGAGCGCAGCGCGGCTTCGCCGCGCGGAGCGAAGGGGGATTGGGGGCTCCGCGAGCGGCAGCGAGCCGGACCCCCATCTAGACGAGATCGCGGGCGTCGGTGACGCGGCCGGTGACGGCGGCGGCGGCGGCGGTCTGCGGGCTGGCCAGGAAGGTCCGCCCCCCCGCCCCCTGCCGCCCCTCGAAGTTGCGGTTGCTGGTGCTGACGGCGTACTGCCCGGGCTTGAGCTGGTCGCCGTTCATGGCGATGCACATCGAGCAGCCGGCCTCGCGCCACTCGGCGCCCGCCTCGAGGAACACCTTGTCGAGCCCCTCGGCCTCGGCCGCCTTCTTGATCGCCTGCGACCCCGGTACCACCAGCGCGCGCACGCCG
>DASZVW010000380.1:0-4323 GCA_035546895.1 Polyangia bacterium | reverse complement strand
AAGGACAGTTATGGCCTCCTGGTGCTGCTGCGCGACCTGCAGGCGCGCGCGCCCGTCACGTTCGATCTGATAGCCGTTCACCTGGACCAAGGTCAGCCGGGCTACGACGGAGCGCCGCTGCGGCGCTGGCTGGAGGCCGAGGCGATCCCGCATAAGATCCTACATGAGAACACCTACGCCATCGTCACCGACAAGATCCCCGAGGGGAAGACCTACTGCTCCCTCTGCTCGCGGCTGCGGCGGGGGATCCTGTACCGCGCCGCCGGCGAGCTCGGGTGCAACAAGATCGCCCTCGGCCACCACCGCGAGGACGCGCTGGAGACCTTGCTCCTGAACCTCTTCTTCGGCGGCAAGCTGGCCTCCATGCCGCCGCGCCTGACCACCGACGACGGTCGCTTCGTGGTCATCCGCCCGCTCGCCTACGCCGCGGAGGCCGACCTGGCCGCGCTGGCCGAGGCGCGCGGGTTCCCCATCCTGCCGTGCAAGCTGTGCGGGTCGCAGGAGGACGCGCAGCGAAAGCAGATGAAGGCGCTGCTGGCCGAGCTCGAACGCAAGAACCCCACCCTGCGGCAGACCATGCTGGCCGCGCTGGGGAACGTGGTGCCGTCGCACCTCTACGCCCCGTCCGCGACTTCCGCCTCCCTTCCCCTTTCTCGAGCCTCGTCCATCGCTGCATCGGAGGCGGACGCCCCTGTTCTGGAGGCGGAGGCCCCTTCGAACGCGCCGCTCGTCGACGACGACGTCCCCCTGATCACGGCTGCATCGCTGATTCGCTGACCGCTGATTGGCTGACCGCTGATTCGCTGACCGCTGATTCGCTGACCGCTGACCGCGATCCTTGAGCGCCCCTCGGCTCCCATTCGTGCGGATCGAGCCGCGCGGCTCGACTAACCGCCGAGGGCCGCACGATGCTTTTTGCGGCGCGTGGCCTGCGCCCACAATTTCGAAAGGCAGGCCACGCGCCGCAAAAAGCCCACGTGCGGCCAGAGGAGCTCGATCGAGCCGAGGCGCGCGGGCCGCACGTAACGGAGCCGAGGAGCGGGAGCGGGGCCAAGGCCCGACGCCCGGAGCCGACGGCCCGACGCCGGGGCCAAGCCCGACGCCCGGGGCCGACGGCCGACGCCGGGGCCAAGGCCGACGCCCGGCTCCAAGGGGCCGAGCCGCGGGTTCAGGGGCGGTGACGGGTCAGGCGATCCCCGGCCGCGCCCCGACCTTCCGGGACCGCGAACCCTTCGAGGCGCTGGTGGCGGCGCGCGACTCGGGTGACGGCTTTGGCGACAGTGGCCGGGCCAGTGCGATCTCCAGGACCTCGGTCATCGTGCGCACGGGCCGCACGGACAGCTTGTCGGTCACGTAGCTGGGGATCTCGGAAAGCTCGGGGGAGTTGGCGGCCGGGATGATGACGGTGGCGATCCCGGCGCGCGTGGCGGCCAGGAGCTTCTCCTTGAGCCCGCCGATCGGGAGCACCTTGCCGCGCAGGGTGAGCTCGCCGGTCATGGCCACGTCGTGGCGCACGGGGATCCCCGAGATGAGGGAGACCATCGCGCAGGCCATGGTGACGCCCGCCGACGGCCCGTCCTTGGGGACGCCGCCCGCGGGGACGTGGATGTGGATCTCGCGGCCCGTGTAGAACTCGGCGTTGAGCCCCAGCGCCAGCGCGTGCGCGCGCGCGAACGAGAGCGCCGCCTGCGCCGACTCTTTCATCACGTCGCCGAGCTGGCCGGTCAGGATCAGCGACCCCTTGCCGGCCATGGTCTGCGCCTCGACCAGCAGCACCTCGCCGCCATACGGCGTCCAGGCCAGGCCGTTCACGGTCCCGACCTCGGCGGCGCGGTGGCGCTCCTCGGGCAGGTAGCGCGGCGGGCCCAGGAACCCCGGCACCTCCTCGACGCCGATGGCGGGCGCGCGCGGGTTGACGGCCCCGGTGCCGTTGCCGGCGCGCGCGGCCTCCTCGACCACCCGCCGCGCGATCTTGCGCGCCAGGTGCGCGATCAACCGTTCGAGCTCGCGCAGGCCCGACTCGCGGGTGTACTCGGTCACGATCCGCCGCGTCACCTCGCGGCCGATGACGATCTCGTTGGCGGTCAGCCCCGCCTCGGCGATCTGCTTGGGGATGATGTAGCGCTCGGCGATCGCCAGCTTCTCTTCTTCCGCGTAACCGGAGAGCCGCAGCGTCTCCATCCGGTCGCGCAGCGGCGGGGGGATGGTCTCCGGCTGGTTGGCGGTGGCGATGAAGACCACCTTCGACAGATCGAAGGGGACGCCCAGGTAGTGGTCGCGGAAGTTGTGGTTCTGCTCGGGGTCGAGCACCTCGAGCAGCGCCGCCGAGGGGTCGCCCCGGTTGTCGGAGCCGAGCTTGTCGACCTCGTCGAGCAGCAGGACCGGGTTGTTGGTGCCGGCCGCCTTGAGCGCCTGGATGAGGCGCCCCGGCAGCGCGCCCACGTAGGTGCGCCGGTGGCCGCGGATCTCCGCCTCGTCGCGCACGCCGCCCAGCGAGATGCGCTGGAACTTGCGCCCCATGGCGCGCGCGATCGAGCGCCCCAGCGAGGTCTTGCCGACGCCGGGCGGCCCCAGGAAGCAGAGGATCGGCCCGTGGGCGCCGCCGCGCAGCTTGCGGACGGCCAGGTAGTCGAGGATGCGGTCCTTGACCTGCTCCAGATCGTAGTGGTCGTCGTCGAGGATCCGGCGCGCCGCCTCCAGGTCGAGCATGTCCTCGCTGGAGACGCTCCAGGGGAGCTCGATGAGCCACTCGACGTAGGTCCGCAGCACGCCGGCCTCGGCGCTCTCGGCGTGCATCTGATCGAGCCGCCGCACCTGCTTGTCGGCCTCGACGCGCGCCTCCTCGGGGAGCGAGGCCCGCGCCACCTTGGCGCGCAGCTCGTCCATCTCCTCGCCGTGCACGTCGCCGTCGCCGAGCTCGTGCCTGATCTGCCGGAGCTGCTCGCGCAGGTAGTAGTCGCGCTGGGTCTTCGACATCTCCTCGCGGGCGCGGTTCTGGATCTGCGACTGCACCTCGAGGATACCGATCTCTTTTTCCAGCGTCTGGTTGACGCGCGAGAGGCGCTGCACCGACTCGTCGAGCTCGAGCAGCTCCTGCGCCTCGGGGACCTTCAGCGTCAGGTGCGAGGCGACGAGGTCGGCCATCCGCCCCGGCTCGTCGACGCTCTGGACCACCATCGACAGCTCCGGCTGGATCGCCTTGCCCAGCCCCGACAGCTTGTCGATGTTGCCGCGCACCGAGCGCAGCAACGCCTCGATCCCTAGCGAGCGCGCGGGTGGCTTGTCCTCGGTGCGATCGAGCCGCACCCGGTAGCAGGGGCTCTCGGAGACGAACTTGTTGATGCGCGCGCGGCAGAGCCCCTGCACCAGCACCTTGAGCCCCCCCTCGGAGAGCTTGCGCATCCGCATGATCATGCCGATGGTGCCGGCCCGGTAGAACCCCTGCGGCGTCGGCTCGTCGTCGCCTGGGTTGCGCTGCGCGACCAGGAAGCAGAGGCGCTCGTCGGCCTCCAGCGCCTTGGCCACCGCCTCCATCGACAGCGGCCGCGTGACCCGCAGCGGGACGATCATGTACGGGAACACGACCAGGTCCCGGATCGGGAGCAGCGGCAGGACCTCCGGGATTATGGGCTCCGCTGGACGGCTGCTCTCATGCGTGGTCACGCAGGCACAATATCACGGAGCTCGTCCGTCGGAAATTCGCCGGCGGCGCGTTCAGCGTGGGCGGCTGGGCGACGGCGACGTGGCCGGCGCGACGGGCGTGGGTGCCGGCGCGACGAGCGCGATGGCCGAGGCGGTCAGGCCCCAGAAGCGCCCGAACCCGTCGCGAGCCAGGTCGTTCATCTCGTCGGGGAGCAGCAGCGTGCCGCGATCGAGGTCGCCGCCGCGGCCGGCGATGCGCAACCCCTTGGCCGTCGCCGCCCACAGCCACCCGGCGTCGTCGGCGCCGAGCCCGTGCACCGCCGCGTGGCTCCCCTCGGCGGGGTGCCAGCTCTTGCCGTCGAAGCGCGCCAGCCCCTCGGAGGTGGCCGCCCAGATCGCGCCGTCGGCCCCGCGCGCCAGCCCCCAGCAGAGCTCGCTGGCCAGCCCCTCGGCCTCGCCCCAGTGCGAGAGCTGCCCCGCTTGAAACCGGAAGATCCCCGACAGCGAGGCGAACCAGACCGCGCCGCCGTCGAAGAGGACGGCGTTCAGGTCGGCGGGCAGCGGCAGCGCGTCGGCGGGGACCGCCTCGCCCGCCGCGCGCGGGCGGTGCTGCACGCTGACCCCGGTCTGCAGATCGATCTCCAGCGCGCCATAGCCGACCGCCTCGCCGCCGCCGCGCGC
>DASZVW010000379.1:0-9919 GCA_035546895.1 Polyangia bacterium | reverse complement strand
GGTCGGCGATCTCGACCCGGTTGCGGCCGGCGGCCTTGGCCCGGTACATCGCGGAGTCGGCGAGGCGCAGGAAGGTGCTCTCGCGCCGGCGCGCCGAGCCGCCGGGGGCCAGGTGGTCGCGGTAGGACGAGATGCCGATCGAGGCGGTCACGCGCGGCGGGGGCTGGGGCGGCGGCGTGCGGCGGTTCTCCGGCTGCAGGTCGAAGAAGATCGCCTCGCCGACTCCGCGATGTACCGGGCCAAGGCCGCCGGCCGCAACCGGGTCGAGATCGCCGACCCGGAGGAGTGAGCGTGGCGCCCACGGTCCGCCCCGCCCGCCCCGCCGACCTGCCGGCCGTCTCCCGCCTGGCCGCCGAGCTGGTCCGCATGCACCACCGCCTCGACCCGCCGCGCTTCCTGCTGATCGAGCCCGTCGAGAAGGGCTACCAGTGGTTCTTCACCCGCGAGCTCAAACGCAAGGGCGCGCTCATCCTGGTCGCCGAGGCCGCCGACGAGGGCGGCGCGAAGATCGTGGGCTACGCCTACGGCACGCTGGAGGCGCGCAACTGGAACGACCTCCTCGACGCCTGCGGCAAGCTGAACGATTTGTACGTCGATGCGGCCGCCCGGCGGCACGGCACCGGCCGCGCGCTGGTCGACGCCATGTTCGCCGCGCTCAAGGCGCGGGGCGCGCCGCGGGTGGTGCTGCTCTCCGCGTGGCGGAATCCCGAGGCGCACGCCTTCTTCGAGGCGCTCGGGTTCCGGAAGACGATGGTCGAGATGACCGTGGAGCTGTAGGTGCAGCCCACCAGCGCTTCAAGGCAGCGCGGGAATGAGTTGTGACGTCCGGAAAACCGTCACGACGTGGATACCTTCCGCCAGAACTCGGTACACGATTCGATAGGGCGGTCGGATGAGCTCGCGGAGGTCGTCCCGCGCGTGCTCCGGGACGATTCGGCCCGCCAGGGGAAACCGATCCAAGACGTCCACGGCGGCGATGATTTGCTCCACGACCGCCGTCGCGTATCTCGGTGAGTCTCGTCGGATGAACTCCCGAATGGCCTGCAGATCCTCCGCGGCCTGCGGTGCCCACCGGACCCGACTCACCCCAGAAACCGCTTCTTCACATCCTCGTGCGGGATCGTCTTGCCGGCTTCGGATTCCGCGAGCCCTCGCTCGATCTTGGCGAGAAAATACAACCGCTCCATCGCGTCCTCGACCGTGGCGTCATCGGGCAGATGCTCGACCGTCTCGACGATCTTTTGCTTCAGCCCGTTGGAACCCATGTGACGAAGATACCACACGAGCCGAGCACCCGTTGAGACGGCGCCGGCTGCCTCTGACCACCACGTCAATGCACCGGAGCGCGCCGCCACGACACCGGTCGCGCTGGTGGACACCATACTCGACGCCCCCAGGCGCGCGGCGCGCGGCACAAGCTTAGCCGGGGACAATCTCGAGTGCCTTGCCGCGCTTATCACGGAACAGCGAGAAGTGTCGACGATCGAGCGTCGCCACCGGCGTTTGCAGTCTCTCGGCCAGGACCATCGTCGTCGCGTCCGTCAGTCCAAACGCGTGCTCGCGGTATCTCTCCAATGCGACGGACGCGCGCTTGAGATCCTCAACGGTCAGCGGCTCGCGCAGGAATACGCCTTCGACGACTTGAGCGACGAAGGCGCGCTCCGCGCGTTCGCCGAGACGCTTGAGGATCAAGAAATCCACCTCGGCGAGCACGAAGTCGGTCACGACCCGAGGCCCAGGTCTCCGGGCGATCAGTCCTTGAAGAGCCTTGTGATCCGGCTCGCCGCGATCGAGCAGCGCCAGTAGCGCACTCGAATCGAAGACGATCATCGGGTGCCGAAGCCGAGATCATCGAGCGCGCGGGCAACATTCCGCGCGATCCCTCCATCCCGGCTGCGGCCGACCGCCCGCGGCCGGGGACGATCATGCCGCACCAGATACTGCTCGAGCGCCTCACGGAGCAAGACGGCCTCCGGACGCCCACGGCTCGCCGCCTCTTGCTTGAGCCGGCGCTTCAAGGAGTTCGTCAGATAAACGGTCGTCCGTTCCATGTCTGAGACATAAGCATATATGTCGCTATATGGCCAATCCAGTCGCCATTTCGAACGGCTCCGGACAGCCACTTGCTGGTCGGCGAGCCGAGCGCTAGCGCGATGCCGTCATGGCGACCCCGACCATCCGCAACTTGGCGCCAGAAGCGATGCGCGCCCTGAAAGCTCGGGCGGCCCGGAATGGACGTTCGATGGAGCAGGAGGTCCGAGAGCTGATCGATTCCCCGGTCGCGGACCGCAGCTCCGCGGTCGAGCAGATCTCCCGTGCGTGGGCGACTCAGAAGCGAGTTCCCTCGGCCAAAGAGATCGGGGCCTGGATCCACGGCTGACGACCAGGTTAAAGCGCGGGGCGACGAGGCCGTCCGCCTTCACGTCCTGTCAACCGCCGCGCCCGACCAGTGCGCGCAGCGCATCGTTAACGGCCTTGGAATCGGGGAACTTGGCAACAACGTCGGAGTCGAGCAGGACGACGTTGGTACCTCACCGATACCGATCGACATACTTGCCGCGAACGCCACCCGAGAGGTCGTACTCGGGCAGCATGCCGTTATCCTTCATACGGCGCTCGCCGCCGAGGCTTCGGCGAAGGTGACTCCATTCTTCGCGAGATCGCGCTTGGCTTTCTCCGGATCCATTCGAAGTTCATGCTCGTCCCGCGCGGCTAACAACCTCGCGTTCAGCGACGGCGCGAGGTGCCATCCGCTCCAACGGCGGGTTGGGCAGCGACAGATTCACCGATCCAGACAAACAATTCGTAGAACTTCTCCAAGTGCTCAGGAAGGAGATGAATCTCGCGTGACGGGTCTCCCTCAAGTGACGCACCATCCTCGTGGTGGAGCTGGTTTCGAATCCGACGGTACACATCTACACCCGGGCGAAAGCGTTGAGGAATCTCTATGCCCAGTGTCTTCAGAAAATCGCCGAGAGTGAGTTTCTTCGAAAGCCGGACGTCCATACGCCGAAGAAAATCCTCGAGACAGGCTTCGTAGCGACAGAAGAACGCCCACGAGTTCAATGAGCATCGACTCGATCTGGGATGCAGATGAAAACGTGAACCCATTCACCTCAATCGGACCGGGCAGACCGAAATCCCATACCGGGAGTGCATCGACGGCAAACCTGTACGCGGCCCGCGAGTGCGCCAAGTTGCGTTCGAGCTCCGTTGTCATGTGTGTCCGTCCAGCTCCTGTTTTTCCTGCGAAGGTATCCGATATCCAAGCAGAGGACGACCCGGTAACAATGCGATTCGGCCGTCTATGTCACCAATTGACACAGGTCACAAATCTTCGTCGGATAGCACGACGAAGGCAGCAATGCCGATCGTCAGACCGACGGTGGGAACAACGCCTTGAACGTGAACGCCGCCGGGCTCGGACCCTCGCGGTCGAGGCGCGCCAACCGTGCCTTCGCGTCGTCGACCGACGGGACGTGGCCCGCCGGGACCCACCAGAGGGCGACGTAGGTGCCCTCGAACTTGGCGAACCAGCGGTGGCGGCGGCGCATCACGTCGGTGTGGGCGGTGCCGTAGACGTACTGGCGTAACGTCTCGACGGAGCGCCAGACGGACATGTTGAAGAGGATGCGGTCGTCGTCGTACGGGCGCAGGTACGTGGCGTCGCCGGCCTCGCTCTGCAGGCGCCAGACGAAGCCGGGGCTGGCGTCGGCGAGGGCGTTGATCTCGGCGATGCGGGCCACGAAGTCGGCCATCTCGGCGCTGTCGAGGGGGGCGTTCATCCGCGCGATGTTCACCTGCGCGAGGTGGAAGTCGGGCACGGCGCTCAAGCCTCGGCGGCCATGGCGGCCAGCGTGGTCACGGTCTTCCAGTTGCGCGTGGTGGCGCCGACGGCCAGGGCGCGCTCGAAGGCGTTGTTGTTGAGCTTGGTGTTGCCGTAGCCGTCGGGGCAGTGGAGGTAGACCGACGTCCCCCGGCAGCGGAGCTGGTCGCGCCCCGAGGCCACCGCCTCCATCTTTTTCAGGCCCGCGGCGGCGGGCGCCCCCGCCAGGAACGTCACGTGCAGCTTGGCGGGGTCGACGCCCTTCTGGCCGGCGAAGGGGTTCTCCGCGACGACGCGGGCGAGCTCGGCGGCGCCGAGGACCAGCACCGGGACGTCGTAGCCGAAGTCGCGCGCGATCCGGGCGGCGATCTTGGGCGCCAGCGGCGCGGCGGCGCGTTCCTTGGCCACGAACACCACGTTGCCGCTCTGCACGTAGGTGCGCACCTTCGAGAACCCCAGCGCCTCGAACGAGGCGCGCAGGGCCTCCATCTTCACCGGCTTGGCGCCGCTCACGTTGATCCCCCGCAACATCGCCACGTAGCTCGGCACGCGCGCCTCCTACTTCTTCTTTTCGGCTTCGCCGCGCTCGGCCTTGGCGCGCTCGGCCTGCCGGGCCGCGATCTCGCGCTCGTCGCCGGAGTCCGACGGCTGGTAGTAGCGCTGCCCGCGCAGCGCCTCGGGCAGGTACTCCTCGCGCACGTAGTGACCCTTGAAGTCGTGCGGGTAGCGGTAGGCGGCCCCCCAGCCGAGCGCCTTGGCCATCCCGCTGGAGGCGTTGCGCAGATGCGCCGGCACCGGCAGCGCCCCGTGCGCGTCGACGTCCGCTTTCGCCGCCGCGTACGTCGTCAGCGCGGTGTTCGACTTGGGCGCCGTCGCCAGGTAGATGGCCGCCTCGGTCATCGGCAGGATGCCCTCCGGCAGCCCCACGAAGCGGAAGGCGTCCAGCGCCGCGGTGGCCACCGACAGCGCGCGCGCGTCGGCGACGCCGATGTCCTCGGCCGCGAAGATCACCAGCCGCCGCAGCACGAACAGCGGGTCCTCGCCGGCCTCCAGCATGCGCGCCATCCAGTAGACGGCGGCGTCGGGATCGCTGCCGCGCAGGCTCTTGATGAAGGCGCTCACCACGCCGTAGTGCTCGTCGCCCGCCTTGTCGTAGAGCAGCGTCTTCTTCTGCGCGGCCTCCTCGACCACCGGCACGGTGATGGTCGCCCGCCCGGCGGCGTCGGGCGCCGCCACCGCGGCCGCCGCCTCCAGCGTGGCCAGCGCCCGCCGGGCGTCGCCCCGCGCCTCGCGCACGATGAGGTCGCGCACCTCGTCGGCGACGTCCAGGTCGCGCCCGCCCAGCCCCCGCTCCTTGTCGGCGAGCGCGCGGTCGACCACGGTGCGCAGGTCGGCGTCGGAGAGCGCCTGCAGCACCACCACCTTGGCCCGCGACAGCAACGCCGCGTTCACCTCGAAGGAGGGGTTCTCGGTGGTGGCGCCGACCAGCACGATGGTCCCCGCCTCGACGTGGGGCAGGAGCGCGTCCTGCTGCGCCTTGTTGAAGCGGTGGATCTCGTCGACGAACAGCACCGTCCGCTCCCCCTGCTGGTCGCGCCGGGTGGCCGCCTCGGCCACCGCCTCGCGCAGCTCCTTGACCCCGGCCATGACCGCCGACAGCGACACGAACCTGGCGTGCGCCTCGGCCGCCAGCAGGCGCGCCAGCGTCGTCTTCCCGGTCCCCGGCGGCCCCCAGAGGATGAGGGAGGGCAGCTCCCGCGCCTCCAGCGCCCGCCGCAAGAGCTTCCCCGGCCCGAGCAGGTGCGCCTGCCCGACCAGCTCGGCCAGCGTACGCGGGCGCATCCGCTCGGCCAGCGGCTGACCCCGCCGGTCCTTGCTCGCCGCCCGCGAGAACAGGTCCATGACGGCTCAGTCTAGCCGAACATCCACAAATCGAGCTCATGCACGATTGCGTTCGCGCCCGTCACCCCGTAGGGTTCTCCAGAGATGCAAAGCGCCGCCGCTCAAGCCCCCTCACCGCCTCCCGCCGTCTCCTGGACCGAATACCTGAGGCTGACGACGATCGGGTTCGCCGCCGTTCACCTCGCCGCGGTGGTCGGCGTCGTGCTCGTCGGGTGGTCGTGGCGCGGCGTCGCCCTGGCGGTGGGGATGTACTTCGCGCGCATGGTGGTGGTGACCGCCGCCTACCACCGCTACTTCGCGCACCGCGCGTTCAAGACCTCGCGCTGGTTCCAGTTCCTCATGGCCGTCGCCGCCCAGACCTCCGCGCAGCGGGGCGTGCTCTGGTGGGCGAGCCAGCACCGCTGGCACCACAAGCACTCCGACCAGCCGCTGGACATCCACTCGGCCCGGCGGGACGGCTTCTGGCACGCGCACGTCGGGTGGATCCTCCGCCCCGCCTGGAACGAGACCGATCGCAGCCTGATCAGCGACCTCACGAAGTACCCCGAGCTGCGCTTCCTCGATCGCACCGTGGTGAGCCAGCTCCCGACCGTGGCGCTGGCGCTCGCCTGCCTCCTCCTCGGCGGCGCCTACGGGCTGGTCTGGGGGTTCCTGGTCTCGACCGTGCTGCTCTGGCACGGCTCGTTCTCGATCAACTCGCTCGCCCACCTCGTCGGCCGGCGGCGCTACGAGACCACGGACGACTCGCGCAACAGCCTGGCGCTGGCCATCCTCACCACCGGCGAGGGCTGGCACAACAACCACCACCACTACCAGAGCTCGGCCAACCAGGGGTTCCGCTGGTGGGAGATCGACGTGACCTACTACGTCCTCAACCTGCTCGCGCTGACCGGCCTGGTCTGGGACCTGCGGCGCCCGCCCGCCTCGACGGTGGCCGGCGCCAGCACCTGACCGGCCGCCTGGGCCCCAGAACGCGGCCGAGTAGAAACGTAGAACAACCCGCGCGCGGGTGTTAGGGTCGCGGGGCGTTGCGGCCGCAGCCCCCCCTCCGCGTCCTCGTCTGCCTCGGCCTCCTGGCCACGGTGACGGGCCCGAGCGCCCGCGCCAAGCCGGCCGAGCCGGAGCCGACCGCCGCCCCGGCGCCCAACCCGCAGCCGGCCCCCGCCAGCGAGGCCGAGCCGGCCACCACCGGCAAGGGGGGCCCGCGCCCGCTCATGGGCCTGGCGCCGCGGCCGGCCGGCTCGCCCGAGCTCCCCAAGCCGCCGCGCGACCCGGCCGAGCGGCGCGCCTGGCTCGACGCCCAGCTCGACGCCGTGTTCAGGACGCCGCCGCTGGCCCGGGCCAAGGTGTCGGCGATCGTCGTCGCGGCCGACAGCGGCAGGACGCTCTACGCCCACGACGACAAGGCGACGCTCAACGCCGCCTCCAACGTCAAGATCGTCACCTCGGCGGCGGCGCTGTCGCTGCTCGGCCCCGAGTACCGCTGGCGGACCACGCTGGCGGTGAACGGACCGCCCGGCGGGCCGCCGCTGCCGGCCGGCGGCGAGGTGAGCGGCGATCTCTACCTGCGCGGCTCCGGCGATCCGACCCTCTCGACCGAGGACCTGGCCGAGATGGTGAACGAGCTCGCCGCGCTCGGCCTGCGCAAGGTGCGCGGCGCGCTGGTCATCGACGACACCCTGTTCGAAGGGGGCTACGTCCCGCCCGCCTACGACCAGAAGAACGACTCCACCGCCTCGCGCGCGCCCTCGTCGGCGGCCTCGCTCGACGGCAACGTCGTCGGCGTCACCGTCATCCCGGGCGCGGCGGCCGGCGCCCCCGCGCGCGTGGTCGTCGAGCCCGCCTCCCCCTACTTCGTGGTGGCCGGACGGGTGGTCACCGCCGCCGGCGGCCCCGCCGCCCCCAGCGTCGACACCAAGGAAGAGGGGCAGAAGACGCGCATCAACGTCGCCGGCCGGATCAAGCTGGGGGCCGACCCGCGCACCATCTACCGGCGGGTGGCGCAGCCGTCGCTGTTCCTGGGGCAGACGCTGCGGCAGCTGCTCGAGCGGCGCGGGATCTCGATCGGCAACGTGCGCGTGGGCGGCTCGCCCGGGCAGGGGCTGCGGGTGCTCGCCGCCCACGACTCGGCGCCGCTGGCGGTGGTGGTCCAGGACCTCAACAAGCGCTCCAACAACTTCGCCGCCGAGCAGCTCCTCCGCACGGTGGGCGCCGAGATCGGCGGCCATCCCGGAAGCTGGGACAAGGGGCTGAAGGCGGTCGCCCGCTACCTGGCCGGGATCGGGATCAAGGCCGACAGCTACGAGATGAAGAACGGCTCGGGCCTCTACGACTCGAACCGCTTCTCGGCGGCGCAGATCGCCACCATCCTGCGCGCGGCGGCGCACGACTTCCGGATCTCCGCCGAGTTCCTGGCCTCGCTGGCGGTGGCCGGCACCGACGGGACCATCGCGCACCGGATGGGCGCCACCCTGGCGGAGCGCTACGTCCGCGCCAAGACCGGCACGCTGGCCAACGTGAGCTGCTTGTCAGGTTTCGCCGGCTCGCCCGGACGGCTGCCGCTCGTGTTCTCGATCCTCGTCAACGACGTCGGGAACCCGAACGACGCCCGCCACGCGCAGGATCGCGCCGCCGAGATCCTGGTCGCCTACCTGGAAGGCGACGGGCCGCCGAAGTAGCCGGCCATCCGCGCCGGCCGGCGCTCGGCGTCTATCCAGAACGCCCCGCGGCGCGACCCTTCGGGCCCGCCGCCCTGCCGGTCGCGGAGCAGCTTGGCGCGCTCCTCCGGCGCCAGCTTCTCCCACCCCCGGCCCCCGCTCCCCTCGTCCATCGCATCCATCCAATCGATCGAACGCGGACTGATGTGACGCAGCTGCATCTGGACCTCCCCGATGATGCTCTCGACCCTCGCCAACCTGCATTCTAGCGAAAAAAATTCCCGCCGATCGGCCGATCGAGCATCAGTCGAAAATACCGGCCGGCCCTGACACCTCGACCGGGCGCGGAAGCGGCGCCCCCGCCGTTCCGCGCCCGGTCTCCCCGTTCCTCTCGTTCTCGTCCCTCTCAGGGAAGAGTCTAGGCGCCGAATGTTTCCGGCACCTTTCGGGGCGGCGCTTTGTTCGTTACTTGGCGGCGGCGTCGGGCTCGAGGGCGAACCCCTGCTCGGGATCGGCCGCCTCGTGGGCCAGCACGCGGAAGACGCAGCGGCCGTGCCCGTGCTGGAAGCGCTCCTCGCGCACCACGCGCACGCCGAGCAGCCGCGACAGCGCCGAGACCGTCACGCTGCAGAGCGCGGGGCGCTGCATGGCGATGTTGAGGAACGGGCAGTTCCGCTCGACGAGGCGGAAGCCGCCGCGCACCTTCTCGACCTCCATGTAGGGGTCGCCGTCGCCGTAGACCGCCTTCAGCGCCTGCACGCGCTCGGCGAGGCTGAGGCCGCGCATGCGCGGCTCCCAGTCGCGCACCCGCCCCTCGGCGATCGCGGCCAGCACCTTCTCGAACGCCGGCTTGCCGAGCTCGCCGGCGACGGTGTCGAGCAGCATGACCGCCAGCGCGTCGTAGGTCTTGGGGAACAGGTGATCGCCCGAGGGGGTGAGGCGGAACCGCGCCGGCGGGCGGCCGGCGCCCGCGTCGGCGCGCTCCACGCGCTCCCCGCGCTCGATGCTCGCCTCGATCCACCCCTCGCGCTGCAGCTGCACGAGCTGCTGGCGGATCGCCTCGCCGCTCATCTCCAGCCGCTCGGCCAGCTCGGCGATCGTCGCGGGCCCCTGCCGCTTGAAGGCCTCCAGCAGCGCGCGGCGGGTCGGGCTGATCTGGTCGATGTTCAGCGTCACGTCCCTGCTTGATGATACCCGGCGCCGCCGGCGTTCGCGGCCGATTCTTGCCCCACGCCGTGGCGGTAAACCATCTCGGCGCCAAAGAAGCCACCCGCGGCCAGCAGCGCCAGCCCGCCGAGATCGATCCCCAGCACCCCGGCGCGCCCCACGGCGTGGCCGTGGCGCACCAGCGCGCTCGTCCCGTAGAGGGCCAGCGCGCCGAGCATCAGGTAGAGGTGAAGGTTGGCCGCCCGGCCGGCCGGGTGCCCGGGCGGCAGCGCCCCGAAGTCGACCACCCCGGCCACCGCCGCCGCCAGGCCGGCCAGGCAGCCGACCGCCAGCGTCCAGGTGCCCACCGCGGCCCAGCCGGCGGCGC
>DASZVW010000378.1:0-3616 GCA_035546895.1 Polyangia bacterium | reverse complement strand
GGGGGCCTCCCCGGCCCGCGCAGCCGAGGGCTTGGAATCGGCGGGCGGAACGACAGAGCCGCCCGCCTCAGCGCGGGCCGGAGAGGCCCCCACCCGCCGCCGCGCGTGCGTTTCGCCTCGGCTCCGCAGCGGAGCCCATTCGCCGGGGTTGGCGAAGCCGGTTAGGGTTTTCGTACGACGATGATCAGGAAGAACGACGCGCTCGAGTATCACCGGGGGGGGCGGCCGGGGAAGTTGGAGGTGGTTCCGACCAAGCCGCTGGTCACGCAGCGCGACCTGTCGCTCGCGTACTCGCCTGGCGTGGCCGAGCCGTGCCTGGAGATCGCGGCCGATCCGGAGGCGGGGTGGGACTACACGGCGCGCGGCAACCTGGTGGCGGTGGTCACCAACGGCACGGCGGTGCTGGGGCTCGGCAACATCGGCCCCTTGGCGGGCAAGCCGGTGATGGAGGGGAAGGCCTGCCTGTTCAAGAAGTTCGCCGACATCGACGTCTACGACCTGGAGGTCGACGCGCGCGAGCCGGCGCGCTTCATCGAGACGGTCGCCGCGCTGGAGCCGACCTTCGGCGGCATCAACCTCGAGGACCTCAAGGCGCCCGAGTGCTTCGAGATCGAGGCCGGGCTGCGCGCGCGGATGGCCATCCCGGTGTTCCACGACGACCAGCACGGCACGGCGATCATCTCGGGCGCCGCGCTGCTCAACGGCGCCGAGATCGCCGGCAAGAAGCTGGGCGACCTCAAGATCGTCATCTCCGGCGCCGGGGCCTCGGCGATCGCCTGCGCCAACTTTTACATCGAGCTCGGCGCCACGCTGGAGAACATCACCATGGTCGACTCGGTGGGCGTCATCTACGCCGGCCGCGCCGAGGGGATGAACCAGTGGAAGGCGCGGTTCGCGCGCAAGGACGACGGGGCCCGCACGCGCGCCGACGCGCTCCGCGGCGCCGACCTCTTCCTCGGCCTCTCCAAGGCGGGCCTCTGCACCGCCGAGATGCTGAAGACGATGGCGCCGCGGCCGCTGGTGTTCGCGCTCGCCAACCCCGACCCGGAGATCGGCTACGCCGAGGCCAAGGCGGCGCGGCCCGACGCCATCGTGGCCACCGGGCGCAGCGACTTCCCCAACCAGGTCAACAACGTGCTCGGCTTCCCCTACGTCTTCCGGGGCGCGCTCGACGTGCGGGCCAAGGAGATCAACGAGGCGATGAAGATCGCCGCCGCGCGCGCGCTGGCGGCGCTGGCGCACGAGCCGGTCCCCGACTCGGTCGCCGAGGCCTACGACGTGCGCGCCTTCAAGTTCGGCCCCGACTACCTCATCCCCAAGCCGTTCGACACTCGCGTGCTCTGGTGGTGCGCGCCCGCGGTGGCCGAGGCGGCGATGACGTCGGGCGCCGCGCGGCTGACGCTCGACCTCGACGAGTACCGCGAGCGGCTGCAGCGCCGCATCGGCGGCACCCAGCACACGATCATGCGGCAGATCGTGCAGCGGGCGAAGAGCGCGCCCAAGCGGATCGTCTTCCCCGACGGCGACAACATCAAGGTGCTGCGCGCCTGCCAGATCGCGCTCGACGAGCGGATCGCCCGCCCCATCCTGCTCGGCCACGAGCGGAAGATCCGCCAGCGCGCCGCCGACCTCGATCTCGACCTCGAGGGGGTGGAGATCCTGAGCCCGCCCGACTCGCCCAAGCACGCCGCCTACGCCGCCGAGTACCTGGCGCTCCGCTGCCGCAAGGGGGTGACCGCGCTCAACGCCGGGCGGCTCGTCAACCGCCGCATCCACTTCGGCATGATGATGGTCCGCGGCGGCGACGCCGACGGCCTGGTCGCCGGCCTGACCGCCCCCTTCCCCGACACCATCCGCCCGGCGCTGCAGATCCTGGGGATCCGCCCCGACGTCCGCCGCGCCACCGGCATGTACATGATGCTGCTCAAGAACGGCGTGAAGTTCTTCGCCGACGCCACGGTGAACATCGATCCCGACGCCGAGACGCTGGCCGACACCGCCATCCAGGTGGCCGACGCCGCGCGCGCCTTCGAGGTGGTGCCGCGCATCGCGATGATCTCCTTCTCCAACTTCGGCTCGGCGCCGCACCCGGAGTCGCGCAAGATGGCCGAGGCGGTCGACATCGTCCGCCGCCGCCGCCCCGATCTGGAGATCGACGGCGAGGTGCAGGCCGACATCGCGGTCGATCCCGAGAAGCTGCGCGAGCTGTTCCCGTTCTCGCGCCTCACCGACGAGGCCAACGTGCTGGTCTTCCCGTCGCTGGCGGCGGGGAACGCCGCCTACAAGGTGCTGGCCGCGCTGGGGGGCGCCACCGCCATCGGGCCCATCCTCCTCGGCGTCAACAAGCCGGTCACGGTGCTCCCCCGCGACGCCAACGTCGACACCATCGTCAGCATGACCGCCTACACGGTCGCGCGCGTGTAGGGCGAACGTATTCCGCGCGCTACGGCGGAAGGAACGTCGCGCCCTCTTCGGCGCACAGCATCTGGATGTCGGCCGAGGTCTCGCCCACGTAGCCCGCGGCGTCGGCGCTTCCGATGTTGTAGTACCAGCCGTCCTCGACGACGCCGCCGGCGGTGACGCGGCAGGCGCCCAGGGCGCCCACGTGCGAGCACGGCGCGTCGGCGAAGGTGATGCCCACGCCCGAACCACCGGAGGACTGCGTGCACGACTGCTGAAGGGCCTGGCGCTCGTTCGCCGTCGTCTCGACGCAGATCTTGAGCGTTCCGCTCCCGATATTTTCGCTCTCCGTGCAGGAGACGAGAGCGCTGTCGCTTCCGCCGCCGCCGCCGCACCCGGTGCCCGCCAGCGCCAGCCCACAAAGGAGCCCCATCGTCAGTCGCATGGACAGATTGTTAGTGCAAAAGCTTGTCGGTGTCGACCGGCGCGCCGGCCGCACGCTTGCCGGTGCTGGAGGTGGCGAAGCTGATCGTCGAGCCGTCGAGCGCGAAGAACACCTGGCGCGTGGAGGCGGCGGGGACGCCGGGCAACGTCACCTCGAACGGCTCGGCGACCGCCGGCGGCAGGTGCGCCAGCGTGAACGTCGCCCGCTGCTCGCCCGCGCGGACCGAGAGCTGCGCCGATTCGTGCGTCACCGAGGTGGGGTTGATGACCTTGCCGGAGATCCGCAGCCCCTTGCCGGCCGGCACCGCCGCCAGGTCGCTCACGTAGAGCCCGCCGGCGATCGGCTGCCAGCCGGTCGCCTGCAGGTCGACCTCCTGAAACACCGTGGCCGACAGCCGGCGGTCGACGTCGCGGACGGCTTGCTTGAACTGATCGAAGCGCGGGGCGAACCCCGCGATCTGCTGTTCGAGCGCAGCGCGGGCAGCCTGCTCGTGACGCAACAGGGTGTAAAGATATCCACAGGCGCCCAAACTGCCGGCCGCCAGCAAGAACAGGAACGCTCCCCACAGCTTACGCATCGTCAGTCATGATACTCTACCCGGCGATGGTGCTTCGGGTCCGCGCGGCAGTGGCGGCCCTGGCGTTCGGTCTCGCCGCGGCTGGGCTGGTGTTCGGGGCGGCCTGTTCGGTGGATCGAGCTGGGCTCTCGGGCAGCGACGCGTCCGCCTCTTCCGGCGGCGCGGCGGGCGGCCGGCCGTCCACGGGCGGCGCT
>DASZVW010000377.1:0-3004 GCA_035546895.1 Polyangia bacterium | reverse complement strand
CGAGCTCTCCTTCCTCACCACCCGCGCCGCGCGCCCCGACGGCTTCATCGCGCCGGTGCCGCCGCTGCCGCCCGACCTGCTCGAGCGCGGCCTCGCCGGGCTGACCAAGCACCTGCCGTTCTCCGTCGGGCCCGCGCAGCGGCAGGTGATCGCCCGCTACCTGGAGACGCTCTACCTGGTGGCCCACCCGCGCGCCGCCATCGCCGCCTCGATCGCCGGGCTGTTCCCGGCGGTGTCGCTGTTCACGCCGGCGCTGGTCGACTACGACGCCTGGTCGGACGACCGCGCGCCGACGCCGCTCTGGCAGCAGGTCCTGGTGCAGTCGCAGATCGCCCGCCTCTCCACCGCCGGCCGGATCGGCCGCCCCGACGCCCGCTTCCACCCCTTCGTGGCCTTCGATCCGCGCCGCCAGCTCGAAGGGCCGCAGGCCCCCACGCCCGGGCCCGGCGCGCCCCCGGCGCCGCCCGGCCCCCACAGCTCGGCGCTGGAGCTGGTCCGCTACGCCATCGAGGCGGGCGGGTTCCTGGGGGTGAAGCTCTACCCGCCGGTCGGCTTCGCCCCCGCCGACAACGCCCGGCTGCGGCCCGAGCTGGGGTTCGGCGCCGGGCTCGACGCCGCCCTCGACGCGCTCTACGCTTACGCGGCGGCCGCCGAGGCGCCGATCCTGACCCACGCCAGCCCCGCCAACGAGTACGGCCTCGGCCTGCACTGGCTGGCCGCGCCGGCCCGCTGGGCGCCGGTGCTGGAGCGCCACCCGACGCTGCGGCTCGACTTCGGCCACTTCGGCCACGACTACGGGGTGGCGACCGAGCGGCCGCCCGGTGGGCGCGGCGAGGGGTGGATCTTCGACGCCGCGGCGCTCATGGATCGCTACCCCAACGTCTACGCCGATCTCTCCAATTCGCCGCTCGTCTACGACGCGGCCTACAGGCCGCGGTTCGTGAGCCTCCTGGCCGAGGTGATCGCGCGCCATCCCAAGGTGAAACGGCGGATCATGTACGGCAGCGACTGGTGGCTCTCCGGGCTCGACCCGGGCGCGACCGCCGCCGTCGAGCAGTTTCGCGCCACCCTGAGTGGCCTGCTCGGCGGCGACGGGCTTGGCGACCTCATGGGCCGGAACGCGCTTCGTTTCCTCGGCCTGCTCGACGAGCAGGGCCGGGCGCGAAATGGTGCGGCCGCGGCGCGCCTCCGGCGCTTCTACGCCGGCGCGCGACCGCCCGTCTGGCTGCCGGCCGGCTGACCGCGCTCAGCGCCCGCGGTGGCGCATCATCTCGTAGCTGCGGTAGCGGGCGCGCTTGAACTTCGGGCCCGCCTTCTCGTCGCGCTCCTTGACCGGCGTGTTCCGCACCGAGTAGCGGGTCGCGGTCATCCCTTCGAAGGTGACCTGCTCGCCGGCGCGCACGCCTGGCTGGAACGCGGCCGCCATGACGTTCTTGGCGACGGTCTGGGCGCCGAAGCTGAGGAGCCCCCTGACGCCGCCGCTCGAGAGCGCGTTGGACGCTCCCTCGGCCAGCTGCAGGCCGAGCTCGACCTGGGCGCCGAGCAGCATCTGGTCCTCGGCCATCAGCGCCTGCGCGCCGAGCACGTTGCGCATCCCGCCGATGATCCCGCGCGTCTCGCCGATCTGTTTCGCGAAGCCGAGGTCGTTGCCGGCGTCGCTCAAGGCCATCGCCGTCTCGAGGCCCGAGGCCGCCTCGCCACGTCCGGCCAGCTCCAGCGCCCACCTGTCGGCGCCCCCGGCGTGCGGGTCGTGGTTCGGCGCGCACGAGAGGCTGAACCGTCCCTGGCGGGTCACATCGGAGTAGACCACCGAGACCGGGAGGGGACCGCCGTTGCCGGGCTTGAACTTGAACACGGCGTACCGGTCGTCGTTGCGCTGCACGCTGCCCACCCGGACCCAGGTGTGCGCGTCGGCCGTCTTGAGGTAGTCGTAGCCGAACACGTCTTCGAGCACGCCGCCCGCGGGGACCGTCAGGTCGACGTCGACCGCGCGCGCCACGCCGCTCAGGAGGGCGTTGGCGTCCCCCTGAAAGAGCTGGCCGATCGCCCCCGGGTTGTCGACGTAGTAGTAGTTGCCGCCCGACGCATCGGCCAGGCCGAGCAGCAAGAGCTCGTTGTGCTCGTAGCCGAAGCCGACCGTGGTGACGCCGACGCCGTGGTCCGCCGAGAGCGCGGCCAACTGCGTGAGGTCGGAGAACTGGGTCATCCCCTTTTCCGGCCGCCCGTTGGTGAACACCACCAGCTGATTGACCTGCCAGGGTTGAAAGGCGGAGAAGACCTCCACCAGCCCCGCCAGGAGGCCTCCCTCGAGGTTCCCTTTCCCGTACTGCTGCAAGCTCTGGATGGCGGCGAACGCGGTCGGGCGCGTGTTGGGCGCGATCACCATGGGGGGGAGCGGCTCGTAGACGCCGTCGGAGAAGGCGATCACCGACAGGCGATCTCCGTCGCGGAGCTGCGCGACGAACGCCTGCGCGGCGCCGAGCATCTCGCCGAAGACCCCGCCGGAGATGTGCCGCGACCGATCGATCAACAGAGACACGTTCAACGGCGCGACGTTCCCCGCGGGCGGCCGCCCGCGCACGACGACCGCCGCGTAGAGATCGGCGGTCCCGATGCTGGGGCCGATCCCGCACTGCAACTCGATCGGCGCGCGCGCCGGATCGTCCGGCTGGATCTGCGTCCAGGGGATGGGCGGCACCATCGACAGCACCTGCTGCGAGTTCAAGTTCTCCAGCCGGGGCGTGTGCGGCACCTCCTGCAGCCACACCACGCAACCCGAGCTGGCGATCAGCGTCGAAACCAGGGCCAGACCCGTCAACCTCGCCGAAACATGTGCTCTCACGTTCCCTCTCCCGTCAGGTGGGCGCGACCGTATGCCGATACGCGTAAAAAATGCAAGTGTCAGTTGGCTTTTGGGCGCCGGTTCCACCGCGAGCCCCAATCCGACCCGCTCGTCGGGCGGGTCGCGGATCGCGGCGCCTATTTCCTCTTGCCCCGGGCGGGC
>DASZVW010000376.1:0-15054 GCA_035546895.1 Polyangia bacterium | reverse complement strand
GGGCCACGGCGGCCAGCGCCCGCCGGCGGTCACGGCGGCCGAGCTGTTCGAGAGAGGGGAGAAGCTGCGTCGTGGGGGGCGGGCGGCGGCGGCGATCGCGGCCTACCGCCGCCTGCAGGCGGCCTTCCCCGAGACCGCCGAGGCCCGGCTGTCGTTCGCGTTCGGCGGCGAGCTCCTGCTCCAGCAAGGGCGCCCGGCGGACGCGCTCGCGCAGTTCGATCGACACCTGAGGCTGGGCGGCGAGGTCGGCGAAGAGGCGCTGGCGGGGCGGGCGACCGCGCTCGAACAGCTGCACCGTCCGTCCGAAGCGGCCGCCGCCTGGAAGAGCCTGCTGGCGCGCTACCCCCCGTCGATCTACGCCGAGCGGGCGCGGGCGCGTCTCCAGCAGCTGACCGGAAGCCCGTGAGGCGCGCGCTCGCTTTCCTGGGCGGCGCGCTCCTGCTGCTCGTCCACGCGGGCGCCGGCCGGGCGGGCGACGCCCGAGCCCGGCCCGCCGGCCGGCAGGTCGACCTCCTCATCGGGGCCACGACGGCGGAGGCGGATCTGCTGGAGTCGTCCGTCCGCGACATGCTGGCGGCGAAGGGGCTGGTGGCTGCGGCGGCGCGCAAGCAGGCGGTGACCGCTCAGGACCTGGCCGCCGCGATCGCGCCGCCCAAGGAGACGACGCCGAGCGTGGCTCGGATCCTCGTCGATCTCACCGTCCCGGGCCAGGCCACGCTGTTCTTGATCGATCCGCGGCGCGGCCGCGTCCATGTCAGGCGGATGGCCCTGGCGCACGGCCTGGACGCCGTCGCCCGCGCCGGCGTGCTGTTCGTCGTGGAGCAGTCGATCGACGCCATCATCGAGGGGCGCGACATCGGCGTGAGCCGGGAAGAGTTTCAACGCCGCGGCCTCCCGGCGCCGATGGCGGAAGCGCCGCCGCCGCCGACCGCCGTGCCGTCTCGACCGGCGGCGCCGCCGCCGCCCGGCCCGCGGTGGCTGCTGGCCGGCGGCTACGACCTGGTGGCGCTGGGCTCCGGCGAGGTCCAGCAGGGGGTGAAGCTCTGGGCCGGCGCCCGCTTCGCCGCCCTCCAGGTCGCGGTGGCAGCGCGGCTGGCGGCGCCGATCTCCGTCGCCGGCGACGGCGCCGGGGCGCGGCTCTCGACGGCGGGCGCCGGGGTGTCGGGGGCGGGACGGCTGTCGGCGTTCGGGAGGTTCTCGCTGGCGGCCGGCCTGGGCGCCGGCCTCGATCTCGTCCGGGTCGACCCCACGGTCACCGCGGCCGGCCTGCAGCCCGCCGCCCCCTTCTGGGCCGCGAGCCCCTGGGTGCAGCCCTTCGCGGCGCTGGTCTGCGACGCCGGCCGGCTCTCGGTCTCCCTGGTCGCCGGCGCCGAGCTGCATCCGCTCGCCGAACGCTACACGGTGAGGAGCGGCGGCGACGCCAGCGACGTCTTCGTCCCCTGGCGGCTCCGCCCGTCGGCCGCGCTGCTGGCCGGCGTCGCCTTCTAGGCGCGCTCAGCGCGAGGCCTGGTAGATGCGGCTATGCCCGCTGCGATCGGAGGCGAAGAGGATGACGGTCCCGTCCTGGGACATCCAGGGGCCGGTCTCGTTGGAGGCGGTGTTGAGCTCGGCGATGGCGGCGAGCGAGGCGAACGGCGAGCTCTCGTCGGGCCGGGCGGCCGCGAACAGGTCGGCGGTCCCCCCTTGCGTGAGGCGGCGCGAGGCGAAGACCAGCCCGCTCCCCTCGGAGAACAGGGCCGGATCGGTGTCCTCCCAGGCGGAGTCGAGCGCGCTGAGCTCCGCCACGTCCTGCCAGGCGGCGGAGGTGTCGGGGCGGCTGGCGCCGAAGAGGTGGGCGGCGGTGTCCGTCCCCCGCTGCGACGCGAACGCCAGGTTCAGCTCGCTGCGGTCGAGGCCGGGCGCCTCGTCGAGGGTGGACGATCCGAGGTTCCCCACCGGCATCGGCGTCCCCCACATCGTGTCGCGGGTCCGCCGCTGGGAGACGTAGAGGCGCAGGCCGTCGCCCCCCCGATCGCTCGCCAAGTACATCGTCAGCCCGTCGACCGAGATCTCGGGGCCCTGGTCGTTCTGCGGGCTCGACAGCGCGGCCACCAGCGTGCTCGGCCCCCAGGGATCGGTGGCCACCGTCCGGGTGCTGACCCAGATGTCGGTCTGCCCGCCGGTCGGCGAGGCGAAGTAGATCTCGAGCCCCTCGAAGGTCATGGTGGGATCGAGGACGTCGTCGGTGTCGCTGCGGAGCCCGGTCACCAGCTGGGGCGCGCCGAAGGGCTTCCCGGGGCCGCCGTCGGCTTGCCCGCCGGTGGCCCCGCCCGAGCTTCCGCCGGCGCCGGCCGGCGCGCCGCCGCTGCCGGCGGTCGCGCTGGCGACGGCCAGGACCCGCTCGGCGTTGCAAGCGGCGAGCGCGGCGAGCGCCCCCAGACAAAGCACGCCGCGCGTCGCCTTCACCCGCCCGAGTATAGGCGTGAAGCCGCCGATGCAGCGAGGCGCGAAATTCGAAAACCGCGCGGCGCCCGCAGACCCGATCCGGGGGCGCGCGCGCTTCTAGTCAGGACGTGAGCGCCTCGATCGCCCGCGGCTGCGCCCGAGCTTGCCTCGTCGGTCTCCTGCTCGGAGGGACCGTCGCGGCTTGCGGCGGCGCCGGTCCCGGCCAGGGCGGCAGGGGGATGGAGGCCGGCGCCCCCATCGACCTGGACGGCGGCGCCTTCAATCAGTGCGGCGTCGCCGCGCCGCCGCCGAAGGAGACCGGGACGTGCACGGCGGTGACCGCCCCCCTCATCACCAACTTCGACGACTACGACGGCGGGCCGGCCGCCGACTACACCTACGACGTCAACGGCAAGCCCCCCGCGCCGAACGCCGTGCTGGGGGCGATCCAGCACATCGGGGACGGGTCGGACATGGACGGCGGGACCAGCGTCATCTCGACCGACATGGTCCCGGGCGCGGGCGGGACCGGCTACGCCCTGCAGATCTCGGACACCGACGCCACCAACTGGGGCGGGCTGCTCGTCTTCTACTTCCCGCAGAGCGGCTCGACGCCGACCTGCCTGAACGCCTCGAGCTACCAGGGCGTGCAGTTCTCGATTCGAGGGTCGTCGCCGTCGGGAAACTTCGGCGTCAGCCTGCGCATGCTCGACACGATCCCGGTCGCTCAGGGTGGGCTGTGCGACGACGCGACCGCCACCGACTGCAAGGACGCCACGATCCAGCTGCCTCTGCCGGCCGACGCCACCACCTGGACGCAGATCCAGCTCCCCTGGGGCGCGCTCACGCCCGGCATCGGAAGCGCCACCTCCTGCATCCCCGTCACCGGGCAGAACATCGTCAGCCTGGTCGTCCAACCCCTGATGAGCTACCCGCCGCCCAACTACACGCTGCAGCCGGGCCCCTACCTGCTCGCCGTCGACGACGTGGAGCTCTATTGAAAGCCCGCCTGGACCGCCCCCTCGCTTCGGTGCGCGCGCTCTCGCTGCTCGCCGGGCTGGCCCTGTCGGCCTGTTCGTCGTCGGGCTCGTCGTCGGGGTCCCCCGACGCGGCCGGCGCGACCTGCCGGCTCGCCGAGAGCATCCAGTGGAAAGGGACCGGCCCCCTCATCTCGCCGGTCTCGGACGCCACCCACAGCCTGGTGGCCGTGAAGGACCCCACGATCGTGCGGTTCAACGATCGCTGGCAGGTCTACGCCAGCTCCGTGAGCGCCACCGGCGCCTACAACATGGTCTACACCAGCTTCGCCGACTGGGCCGACGCCCCGACCGCGCCGCTCTACTACATGGACCAGACGCCCGGCTTCGGCGGCTACGTGGCGGCGCCGCAGCTCTTCTATTTCACGCCGCAGAACAAGTGGTACCTCGTGTACCAGGCGGGGCCGCCGAACTACTCGACCACCGACGATCCCACCGATCCGGGCTCGTGGACCGCGCCGGCGCCGTTCTTCGCGACCGAGCCCGCCATCGTCACCCAGAACGGCGGCTGGCTGGACTTCTGGGTCATCTGCGACACGGCCTCCTGTCACCTCTTCTTCTCCGACAACCACGGCCGCTGGTACTCGAGCAAGACGTCGCTCGCCGACTTCCCGAGCGGCTTCGGCGATCCGGTGGTCGCGCTGGAGGACGCCAACGCGGGCCGGCTCTTCGAGGCCTCCAACGTCTACAAGATGAACGGCACCAACCAGTACCTCGCGCTCATCGAGGCGTTCGACCAGACCTCGGACGGACATCGGTACTTCCGCTCCTGGATCTCCGACAGCCTCGACGGCCCGTGGCTCCCCTGGCAGGCCAGCGGCTCCTACCCCTTCGCCGGCCAGCGGAACGTCACCTTCGACGGCGCCCCCTGGACCAACGACATCAGCCACGGTGAGGCGATCCGCGCCGGGACCGACGAGACGCTGGCCATCGAGCCGTGCAACATGCAGTACCTGTTTCAGGGCGCCGACCCGAACGCCCAGACGGGGGGCGACTACAACAAGATCCCCTGGCAGCTCGGGCTGCTCACCCAGACCCCGTAGCGCGGCGGCCGGCCGCCGGGTGTTATAGTGGACGCCCGGCGTCGGCCAAATGCGCTCGCTGCTGAGCAAGTGGATGTTCGCGGTACTGGGCGCCGCGGCCCTCGGGCTGGTGATGGCCGTGGTGGGCACCTTCGTGGCGCGCGGCAACCTCCTCGAGGCCGGCGCCTGGGTGCGGCACACCTCGGAGGTCGAGCTGGCGATCGCCGACTGCCGGTTGCACCTGCGCGAGGCCGGCGTCGTCAGCGGGCACGGCGGGTCGCTGGCCACCGCGGTGGCGGCGGCCGAGCGGGTCCAGCGGCTGACGATGGACAACCCGGCGCAGCAGGCGCGGGTGACCGAGCTCCTGGCCCGGCTGCGCCGCTACGGCGGCGAGGCCGGCGCGGCCCACGAGATCGACGGCCGGCTCGGGGAGCTGGCCGCCGTCGAGGACTCGCTCATGGACGTCCGGTCGACGACTCTGGCGCGGACCACGCGGCTCGGCTGGCTGGTCCTGGGCGTGAGCGCGGGGCTCACCCTGCTCATGATCGCCATCTTCATCGCCATGTTGTTCCGGCAGTCGCGGGCGCTGGTCGGGGCGCAGGCCGACCTGACGCAGAAGCGCGCGATGCTGGCGTCGATCATCGAGAGCATGGTCGATGGGGTGATGGCCATCTCCCCCGATCGCCAGGTGCTGCACGTCAACCGCGCCGCCCTGCAGATCCTGGGCGAGCAGTTCCCGCTCGATGCCTTCCCCCAGGACTGGCGCCCGCTGCTCGAGTGCCTCCACGAAGACGGGACCCCCATGAAGCCGGAGGAGGGGGTGCTGGCCCGCGCGACCATGGGCAAGAGCACCGACAACCTCGTCTACCAGGTCCGGCAGCTCACGGCGCCCGCGGCGGCGGCGACCTGGATCTCGGCGACCGGGCGCCCCGTCCGCGACGGCGAGGGGACGGTCGTCGCCGGCGTGGCCGTGCTCCGCGACGTCTCCGAGCAGAAGCGCCACCAGGACCAGCTCCACGCGCTCTCCATCTCCGACGAGCTGACCGGGCTGCACAACCGGCGCGGCTTCTTGATGCTGGCCGAGCAGCACGCGCGCGTCTCGCAGCGGCGGCGCGCCCCTTTCGCCATCGTGTTCGTCGACCTCAACGGGCTCAAGGCGGTCAACGACGCGCTGGGGCACGAGGCGGGCGATCAGATGATCCGCGACGCCGGGGCGGTGCTGCGCGACGGCTTCCGCGAGTCGGACATCCTGGCCCGCCTGGGCGGCGACGAGTTCGTCGCCCTGCTGGCCGACGCCGGCCCCGAGATGCGCGCGACCATCACGGACCGGATCGACCAGGCCCTGGCCAAGCACAACTTGACGTCGCCGGCGGCCGCGCCCCTCTCGTTCAGCCTGGGGATCTCGTTCTTCGATCCCCAGCGCCCGGCCTCGGTCGCCGAGCTGTTGATCGACGCCGACCGCTTGATGTACGAGAACAAGCGTGAGCACCGCCGCCAGCGCGCCTGAACCTCGCAGGAGACGCACCTCCACGCCCGCGCTCGGCGCCGGCCTCCTCGCCGCCCTGCTGGCCGCCGCCGCGCCGCCGCCCGCGCGCGCCGGCCAGTACAAGAACTTCCGCGTCGCCGTCTACTGCGTGGTCGACGCCACCCGGCGGTTCGCCGACGACAAGGTGCTGAAGGCGGAGTTCGACCGGGTCTGGGCGCGGGTCAAGTTCGACAAGGTCTACCTGGAGGTCTACCGCGACCGGCGCTTCGCCGACGAGGCCACCCTGGAGAAGATCAAGAAGTTCTTCACCGACCGCGGAGTCGCCGTCGACGGCGGGTTGACCCTCTCGGCGGGCGGCGGGGGCGGCCAGTTCGGCACCTTCGACTACGAGGCGCGCGCCGACCGCGACGAGTGCAAGAAGGCGGTCGAGCTCGCCGCGCGGCACTTCGACACCGTCATCCTCGACGACTTCTTCTTCTACACGAGCAAGTCCGACGCCGACATCGCCGCCAAGGGCGCGCGCTCGTGGACGCAGTACCGGCTGGAGACGATGCGCAAAGTGTCGAACGACCTGGTGCTGAAGCCGGCGCGCGCGGTCAACCCGAAGATCAAGGTGATCATCAAGTACCCGAACTGGTACGAGCACTTCCAGGGGCTGGGGTACGACCTCGAGAAGCAGGCCCACGCCTTCGACGGCATCTACACCGGCACCGAGACGCGCGACCCCCTCCTCACCGACCAGCTGCTCCAGCAGTACCAGAGCTACGAGATCGTCCGCTACTTCGACAACGTCCGCCCGGGCGGCAACCTCGGCGGCTGGGTCGACACCTTCAGCGTCCGCAGCCCCGATCGCTACGCCGAGCAGCTGTGGGACACGCTGTTCGCCAAGGCGCCCGAGCTCACGCTGTTCAGCTGGCACGGGATGGCGGCGCTGGAGGCCGTCGAGCCCGGCGAGCGGGAGGCCTGGAAGCAGCGCCCCACCAGCTTCAACTGGGACGAGATGGTGAAGTCGTACCGGCCGCCCGCGGGCGAGAGCGCGGCGCCGAGCTGGGGGCGCGTCGCCGGCTGGTCGCTCGAGCAGATCGACCGCGTGCTCGACAAGCTGGGCAACCCCATCGGTGTCAAGAGCTACAAGCCGGTGCAGTCGAGCGGCGAGGACTACCTGCACGATTACCTCGGCAACATCGGCGTCCCCCTCGAGCTGACGCCGACCTTCCCCGCCGGCGCCGACCTGGTCCTCCTCACCGAGAGCGCCAAGCGCGATCCCGACCTGGTGGCCAAGATGAAGCGGCAGCTCGCCGCCGGCAAGGACGTGATGGTCACCTCCGGGTTGCTGCGGGCGCTGCAGGACAAGGGGCTCAAGGAGATCGCCGAGGTGGAGGACACCGGCCGGGTGGTGGCGCTCCGCGACTTCGTGAGCGGCTTCGGGGCCGGGCGCGGGCAGAGCCTCACCGATCCCAAGCAGCAGAACCCGGCGGTGCTCTTCCCCGAGATCCATTTCTTCACCAACGACATGTGGGCCGTCGTGCGCGGCGTGGCCGGCGCCAAGGGCTTCCCCATCGTGCTCATGAACCACTATTCGAAGGGGACCTTCTACGTCCTGACCGTCCCCGAGAACCCCGCCGACCTCTACGACCTGCCCGCCAGCATGACCAGCGCCATCAAGGGCTACCTGCAGCAGGACTTCCCGGTGCGCATCGACTCGCCGCCGCAGGTGGCCCTGTTCGCCTACGACAACGGCGCCTTCGTGGTCGAGTCCTTCCGCCCCGACGACGCGGCGGTGACCGTCTCCCTCGCCGGCGAGCACGTGAAGTTGAAGAACGCGCTCACCGGGGAGGCGCTCACCGCGCTCGCCCCCGCGCCCGAGCGCGACAGGTGGCGCTTTCACGACGGACCGCCGGGGCCGGCCCGGACCCGCTTCCCGATCATCGTCCCGCCGCATTCGTATCTGGTGTTCGCGGTCGAGAAGAACTGATCTGGTGTGGACTGACCTCTGCTTATTTCGGGAATATCGATCCCTTCATTCGTCTATTTGGCGTGCCCGATGCGCCGCTGCCAAGCCGATCCTGGCTCGTCGTCGTGGTGACGGCGCTGATCGCGGCTGTCCCGCCCGCCACCGCGGCGGTCTACGGTTACATCTCGAAGTCACGTGAGCTGGAGATCGCCAAACAGAAGCAGGACTACGACATCCGAATGGCATTCCTCGACCGGGCAATAGATCCCGACAAGCCGCCCGAATCCAGGCACGAGGTCCTGCGCTTCCTCGAGACGGTCATGACCGACGACGCCATGAAGGCCTGGGCCAAGAGCGAGCTGACGTCGGTCGACGAGGAGTTGCAGGCGGCCAAAGAGCAGGTGTTGAACGCGCAGAGCGCGCTGGTCGAAAAGAATCGCCTTCTGGCCGAGGCTGAAAGCAAGCGTATGGAGGTCCAGACGGCGCTCGAGCAGGCGACGGCGTCCCGATCGGCGTCGAAAGCCCAGATAGTCAGCTTGAGGGCTCAGCTGGCGGCCGCCAGTGAGGCCGTGATGAAGGCGGAGGCGAAGACGGCGGAGGCGAAGGCCAAATCGACATCGACGTCCACGCCGCTGAAAATCTCCTGTTCGCCGGGCACCATCGAAGGGAAACAGAAGGGCTCTGATTCATCCTCTCCGGCGGCCACCAATGCCTGTAAGGCCAGCTTTCCGTCCAGCGGAGGAGCGGACTTTCTTTTAAAGTGGCACGTCGTCGATCCGCTCATCGGTGACATCGACTGCAGCTGCCTTCCGTTTGTTCGCCTTCGACCCGTGCACAGACCGAGACCCTGAACGCTCGGGACCGTGCTTCTCGCCGGGCTGGGAGAGCTACCTGTTTCTCGGGGGCCGCTGCGGTAGGTTCTCGAGGTGGCGGTGGCCCTGACCGCGCTACGAAAGTCCGGCCAGCACGGCAGAGCTGCGGGGCTACCGGCCAGAACGGTCGGGCGGGTTGAGCCGCGAACCGCATTGGCGATCTGACGCGGTTGTCCGGGGAGACGCGCGTTCGGTTTTCCAGAAGGTCCCAGCGCCAGGCCGGCGTGAGCCAGTCGGAGGGCCGGCGGCAACTCTGCATGCGTGGCGTCTGCTCTCGTGTCGCGGCTCCAGGCATCGGGCCGAGCCCTGCCCGGGCGCGCCGCTCATCTCTTTCGACGAAGGGACTTCATGAACACCGCGCAAGCTTGGTCGAGGACGTTCTGCTTTCTGGTGGCCGCCGCCTTCATCGGGGCCGGCTGCTCGTCGTCGGGCGGCTCGCCCACCGGCACCGGCGGCTCCACGGGCGGCAGCGGCCCGGGGGCGGCGGGGAAGAGCGGAACCGGCGGCGTCGGGGCGGCCGGGAGCTCTGGGACGGGCGGTTCGGCGGGCGCCACCGGGACCGGCGGCGCGGCGGGCGCCCCGGGGACGGGCGGCGCGACGGGCACCGGTGGAACGGGCGGCGCCGGCGCCACGCCGTTCGTCTACTTCGTCAAGCAGGCGAGCGGCACCACCACGGCCAGCCTGGCGAGCGGGGCCTTCACCGTGGCGAGCACGTTCGGCAGCTCGGGCAACGCGTTCAAGTACGTGGCGCCGAACTACTACGGGACGGTGAGCAACGGCTTCATCGCCTTCCCCACGCCGATGGCCGGGGACTTCAGCATCACGGCGCAGGTCGACATCACCGCGCAGAACAAGGCCAACAACGCCTGCGGCGTCGGCCTGGGGATGACCACCGGCTTCGGCGGCACCGACGAGTACGCCTACGTCCTCATGCGGAACTCGAACAACTCGACCAACGGCTACTACGTGAACGGCTCGGGCACCATCAGCGCCGGCGCGCCCAGCGTGCCCTTCACCACCGGCACGCCGCTCCAGCTCACGATGAGCCGCAGCGGGAGCAACGTGACGCTCAGCGCGGGGGCGGTGGGCGGCACCGCGACCACGCAGACGCTGGCCGCGACCAACCTCACCGACGGCACCAACGTGTACGGGACGGGGATGGTCTATCCGGCGATCTCCTTCAACAACGTCAACGCCACCATCACCAACCTGGTGATCAAGGACGGAACGGGCGCCACCGTGTTCGACTCGGCGACCGGCTCGCTGGTCACCTACGTCCCGGCCGCGCTGGCGGTGGCGGCCTCCACCGTCTACGTCGACAAGGGCGCCTCCACGACGGTCACCGCCACGGCCGTCGCGGTCGGCGGCGCGGTCGCCGGCGTGTCGGCGGTGGCCGCCGATCCGACGATCGTCGGCGTCACCGTCGCCAACGGCGCCACCAGCTCGACGATCACGCTGAACGGGCTCCTCAGCGGCACCACCAACGTGACCGTCACCAACCTGAGCGACTCCAACGCGGCGACCAACACCAAGACCATCCAGGTCTCGGTGGCGGACTTCAACGCCACCGACGTCTACGGCGCCATCACCACCGCCTACCCGGCCCCGGGCGCCACCAACGCCTACACCGACGGTGAGCTGGCGCTGACGTTCGACGCCGCGCCGACGCTCGACGCCGGGGGGACCATCCGGATCTACAAGTCGGACGGCACGCTGATCGACAACATCGCCTTCGCGGGCGAGAGCAACACCTACGGCGGCACGGCGATCAACGTCGGCTCGCAGCTCGCGCGCGTCGCCGGCAACACGGTGTTCTTCGCGCCGCACATCGGGAAGCTGGCCTACGCGACCGCGTACTACGTGGCCATCCCCAAGGGGGCGATCACCGGCATGCTGAACGGCAAGGCCTTCGACGGGCTCTCCAACGTCCCCGCCGTCGCCAGCTGGAGCTTCACCACGCGCGCGGCGCCCACGCTGAGCGCGGCCAACATCACCGTCGACGGCTCCCAGACCGGCACCGCGAACTTCCGCACCATCCAGGGGGCCCTGGGCGGGATCGCGACGCTGACCAGCCCCACCGCGGTGACGATCAACGTCGCCGCCGGGACCTACAACGAGCTCGTGCACTACACCGGCCCCGGCGCCACCACGCCGCTGACGGTGACCATCGCCGGGCCGGCGGGCAACACGCGCGGCGACACCTGCATCCAGCAGTACGCCAACGGCAACGGCGTGAACGGCAGCACCTCGACGCGGCCGTCGTTCTACTTCACGGGCGCCAACCTGGTGCTGGAGAACATCACCCTCAAGAACACCGGGGTCCGCTCGGTGGTCAGCCAGGCCGAGGCGCTCTACTTCGCCAGCGGCTCGGCCTTCACCGTGGCGGCCGGCAACAGCTCGTTCATCAGCAACCAGGACACCATCCAGACCTCGGGCCGCGGCTGGTTCTACAACTGCGACATCGAGGGGAACGTCGACTTCATCTGGGGGACCGCGGACGTCACGCTGGTCGAGGGGAGCAGCCTGCACTTCATCAACGACGTCAACGGCGGGGCGGCCAGCTACAACCTGTTCGTCGCCCGCACCGGCACCACCATCGCCGCGGGCGCCAACGGCACGGTCGGCAAGGGCTACGTGGCGCTCAACTCGACGGTCTCGGTCGACGCCAACGTCACCGCCTTCTTCGGCCGCGACGCGGGCGGCAGCGGGTTCTACGACCAGGCGGCGCTGGTCGGCGTCACCTTCACCGGCGCCGGGACCGTCGGCGCCGGGCTCTGGACGACCACCACCGCGCCGCTGGCGCTGGGCGACGCCAGCTACGTCGGCTGGAAGTCGGCGGGCTGCACGGGCCTCAACCTGGGCTCGGACACCACCGCCGCCATGACCTCGGCGACCATCGCCAGCCAGGCCACCGAGTACGCGACGCGCGCGGAGATCCTGAACGACGTCGTGACCGTCACCGCGGGCGTGCCGACCGGCTTCCAGCCGGCCGCCACCACCTGGGACGTCTCGGCGCTGGCCACCGCCTGGGGCGCGCCCTAATTCCGGCGCTCGTCAACCGAAGAGGGCCTGGCGGCGCGCCAGGCTCTCGGGCGGCCAGAGCTTCGTGGCGTCGTAGTATCCGTCGAACGCCGGCACGCCCGGCGGCAGCGTGACCCACGGCTGCTTCGAGCGGGTGTAGATGTGCACGGTCGGCGCCAGCGCGCGCGGGTTGTCCAGCGTCCCCACCCGCACGAAGCGGAGCGCCGCCAGCCCGCCGTACTCGCTCCAGACCGCGGTGCCGCAGGCGGCGCAGCGGTAGATGCCGTGCGGGCGGCCGCTGTCGGTCGGCGTCTCGAACCGCGCCGGCGGGTCGATCAGCACCACCACCCGCGCCGTCTCGATGAGCGCGTTGAGCACGAACGCGCTCCCCGTCTGCCGCTGGCAGTCGAGGCAGTGACAGCAGTGGACGAACATCGGCGCGTCCGTCAGGCGATAGCGAACGGCGCCGCAGGCGCACCCCCCCGTGAGCTGGTCAGGCATCGGCTCCTCCGCAACCAGTCTGCCACGGCCGGGCGTCGCGGCGGTCGGCGTCGAAATTCGCCCTTTCGACCGGCGATTGGGCTTTCATCTCGGGCGATGAACGCGCGCCACATCTTCTTCGGCCTCAACCCCTGGGTCTACCTCTTCACGGCCGGGATGGCCGAGATGGGCTTCACCACCTTCATGAAGCTTTCGCACGGCTTCCAGCGCTGGGGCTACAACGTCTGCTTCGCCATCTGCGCGCTGGCCAGCTTCGGCCTCCTCAACCTGGCGACGCGCAGCCTGTCGCTGGGGACCGCCTACGCCGTCTGGACCGGCCTGGGGGCGTTCGGCACCGCCGCCATCGGCATCCTCTTCTTCGGCGACCCGGTCAACCCCTGGCGCCTCGTCTTCCTCACCACGCTCATCGGCTCGATCATCGGCCTCCGGTTCGTCTCCTGAGCGGGCAACGAGAGATAGGCCCTCCTGCACCGATGTCGGCCGTTGCGATAGCTGGCCCTCCAGTATAGGCTCCAACCTGCAGATTTGTGGTGGGTGAGGGCTCGGATGTCTACCTATATGCCTTTGGTCCGGAAGGTACCCATTCCCCCGGCAAACGGTCCCAAGGCGTGTAACCGAACGAATGGAACGGTTGCGAGCACTGCGCATAGCTACACGCAAGTAGTTGTGCGGCGGGGCGAGAGTCTCGCAGTTTCTCGTCCGTCCGATCCGGCCGAGCAGGAGGCCGACGCGCTCGCAAAGGCGGCACTCTCGTCCTCAACTAGGACGGTCGGTCCTTTGGAGACGCGGTCCTCATCTGCTGCCAGGTCGAAATCTTCATCTAGCGGAGAACGAACTGACAGGCGCGTCTCACCGGTCTTGGGTGGTGGCCAGACGGCTGTCAAGATTCTGGAAGAGCTGAATGCCAAACGGAAGTGACCCGCTCGGCAGCGACAGACCCGGAGGATCGTACGCAAAGCGCACGCTGAAGGTGTTGTTCCGTCTGAACCCAAGTTCTGAGGCTGAGTTCGTGATGATAGGCAACGTGACCGCTGCTTTGGCGGTCGCGGCGCTCGTCTGGTGGAAACACTCGGTCCCATTCAGTTGGGTCGCCGGGCTCGCGGTGCTGACCTTCGTGGCGCTGACGCTCTTGGTTCTTCACCCGCTGACGGCATGGCTTGCGGCGCTGGCCGGCGGTCTGGCGATGGGCGCGAGCGCAGGTGCGTTGCTGGGGGGCTTGGCCATGCGCATCCATCCGCTCGGTATGTGGGTGGGTGTTGTAGTCGGGCTTGGTCTCGGCCTCTGGGTCGCGATGCGCAACTACGGTGCCGTTGCGCGTCTGGTGCAGGATAACCAGGGTGCACGGTAAGCGCTCGCAATCGGGGTTCATCGTTGCAAGGTCGGCCGGGTGTCGAAGCTTTCCGCTTCACGACTTTGCGGTGGGGGCTGCCGGGACGGCAATGGTCGGGCACACGTTCGAGTTTCGACGTGCAGGTCCTGCAGGCGCCCGACGGAATTTCCCGCTGACCGGCGGGCGAGCTCTCGGCGGGCCGCCGCCCGCCTAAGCATTACTGGCTGGTCAGCGGAGGTGACGACCAGCTGAGGTCATTGGTCAGCGTCGGCGCGGTCGTGGACCAGGGGACCCACTTGGTGAGATCGGCGGTGCCGGCCGGCTGGGGCTCCATCCGGTCGTCGGGGGCCGCGGTCCGGGTGAGGTGGCCGCGGATGGCCCGTTGCAGCGGGGGGCCCTGGGTCGCCGAGTAGAACATGCAGTGGTTCTGAGGGTCGGTCGGGTTGCCGCCGTTGTAGCCGACGCTGGAGGCGAGGCCCAGCTGCTGGTACATGACCCGCGCCGCCGCGGTCGCTGCGTGCTGGCAGCTCGCGCACAGCTCGCCGATGCGCGAGTTGTCCAGCACCAGCAGGCCGCGCGGCGCGTACATCGCCGCCAGGGAGCTGGTGTCGCCGGGGATGGTGTCGACCTTGTTGCCGGTGGTGTACGTCTGGAAGCTGCTGGCGAACCACCCTTGCTCGGTGCTCCAGGCGTTCGAAAGCGACTGGGCGGGGTTTCCGTTCGGCCCCACCGGGGCGGTGTTCACGATCCGCATGGCGGAGACGCCGGCGGTGCCGGACTCCTGCGGGATCCCGAGCGCGATCCGCTCGTCGAAGGCGCCCACCGTGAACGCCCCCTTGCCGTCGCGGGAGCAGCCGGTGACGCCGACCGCCGTCGGATCGATGATGTTGTTGCGGCCGGCCGCCTTCTCGGAGATGAGCACGTCGATGATGCGGCTGAACCCCCAGGCCCAGCCGATCTGGGCGCTGGCGCCCGTGTTGCCGTAGAGGGTCGAGAACAGGCCCGTCCGGTTCGCCTCGTTGGACATCGACTGGTTGTCGTAGGTGCCGGTGGCGACCCCCTCCGCGCTGACGATGGAGGGATCGAGGCTCGAGCCGCTGAGCCCGATGATGATGGGTACGGGGCCGGTCTTGCCGGCGGGGAGGCTGATCGGCACGCTGAAGTCGATGCTCTTGCCGCCGTGCTCGGCGTGCACCTTGATGGCGGTGCTGGTCACCGAGCCGGTGACCGTCTCGGGCGCGCCCGGCTTGGCGCCGTGGACGTACTTCTCGATGATCGCCTTCAGCTCCGCGCGGCGGCAGCGCCAGTCCGAGCGCTTGGACATCGTCGAGCCGTCGAGGTTGGTGAACAGGTTCGGGAGCTGGCCGCTGATGCTCACGTCCTTGGGGGTCGCGACCTGGCAATCGG
>DASZVW010000375.1:0-5190 GCA_035546895.1 Polyangia bacterium | reverse complement strand
CCCGTGCCCGGCGAGCCGCCCTGCCCGGCCGCCGAGCTGCCGGCCGCGCCCGACGTCCCACCCGTCGCGCCGCCGGTGCCCGTCGCGCCGCCGGTGCCCGTCGCGCTGCCGGTGCCCGTCGCGCCGCCGTCAGGACTCGAGGCGCCGCCCGAACAGGCTGCGCAGATCATCGAAACGAGCACGACCCGAGACCACCGACCCAGGACAGGTTTTTCCGTCATGGAGCCCTCCGGCTTGGTCGTCGACGTCCCGCCGCCAGGGCGACGGGACCGTCGACGCGCGACAATCGTGTCGGCCCGATTGTACGCCGTCCGGGGAGTCACCGGGTAGCGCGGCAGTTTCCATCGCTCGCCGGAGTAAATATGCCGCACCGGCAGGAGGGGCGAGCCCTCCCGCCGGCTTCATCTCGCCGATCGGCGGCCGCTCGGTATACGCCTTTCGGCGCGACCGGGCCGACGACCTCACATCGGATAGAAGTTGCCGCTGAGGGTGAGCGCGGTGATCAATCCGACGGTCGCGTTGAAGTAGGTGTACGAGATCTTGCCGCCCGAATCCTTGATGAAGGAGGCGGGGCTGTACGAAGCGTCCAGCAGGAATTGCCAGGCGGCGGCGGCGAATGAAGCGTTCCCCGCCGCCATGGCGCCGACGCCGGCCGTACCGATGATGGACATCGAGTTTGGCTCGGCGTCCCCGTTCGCCGTTCCGCCCAGCGTGTAGATGTCCTCGATGCGGCCGATGCCGGTCTTCGCGATATTTGCGAAGAAGCCCGAGTTCTTGGTCAAGAACGTCGAGGCGCCCGTCGCGCTGTTCCAGCACTTGTCGACACCGAACCGCCAGGGGACGCGGTGCGCGTCGTACTGATAGACGCCCCCGTCGGTATATCCGCTGCCAGCGATGCTCCCACAGTTGGTGCCGCTGCACCAGGCGGGGACCAGCGCACCAGCCGCATTGCCTGTCGACGTCCCCGCAATGGCGCTGAGGGCCGTGTAGGTGTTGTTGGCGACTGTGGTCCAGTTGTGTCCCGGTGCAGTATCGATAGTCGCGAAGACCTTGTAGTAAGCGGGCGCCCAGTACGAGGGGTTGGTTTGCATACCATTCCCGAAGTGGCTACCGCCGTTCGGCAAGTTCGCCGCCGTATCGATGTCGTGCGACCAAATATCACCGATCATCGTCGCCGCAGTGCTCGCATAAGACCCGCCCCACCGCTTCCCGGCCTCGATGAGGGCCCACGCCATGTCCTCATCGGCGTCAGTCGCGGAGCCACCGGTGGCGGAGCAGCTTCCGCCGCCGGCCGGGATACACCAGTTCATCAGAGTTCCCGCGGTGCGCTGGGTCTGCTCGTAGCCCCACAACCCGTCGAAGAGCGTCTGGTCGCCGACGTAGACCGCGATGAGCATCCCGTAGCCGATCCCCTCCGAGACCGTATCGTTTCCGTTCTCCGGTCGGATGACCTTCGTCGAGCTCCCGCTGCCGGTGACGAACGTGCTCTTCCACTTGTTGTACATGGGGATGAGGTACTTGCCGGCCGCGCCCGTCGGCTTCGTGCAGCCCGCGTAGGTCTTGTCGGCGAAGGTGGCTGCGCCGCCGTTGAGCGTACCGAGGCCGGTGTCGCCCTTGTACAGCGTCACGTCGTCGACCCAGAGGTCGTAGTTCAGGCTGGTGCTGGAGGTGAAGGGCTGGACGGTGAACTGCGGGTAGATGCCGAACTGGAAGCCCAGGGTGTTCTTCGAGTCCCACGGCGGCGCCTGGCAAACGACGTTCCCGTTCCCGCAGTCGGACTCGGTCAGGTTCGGCAGGTACCGCGGCGCCAGGATGGCGAACGGCACGTACACCTTCGTCCAGCTCGTCCCCACGGTCGTCAGGAGCATGCCCCGCGTGTTGTACTGATCGACGCCGCTGTACTGCGCGGTTCCGTCGGGCGTCGGGACGTTCTCGGTGTTCTGGAACTCGACCCAGATCGGCGGCGCGGTGCCGCTGGTCGACTTGATGTTGAAGCTGAGGCCGTCGTAGGCGCTCACGTCATACGGATTTCGAGTCTTGGTGGTCGTGCCGGTCGGCGGAGGCAGGACCGCCGCGAAGGAGGTCCCGAACCCGACGTACGCGCTGCTTCCGGAGTGGCCGGTCCCCGTCGAGTGCATGGCGTACATGTCGCAGGTGTCGCCGGTCGGGAGAGGTGAGCTCACCGTCGCGGCGGCGACGGGGCTCGTCGTCCCGGCGGCCGGGGTCTGTGACCCCGTCGTGTCCCCGAAGGCCGACCACCAGCCCTGCCGCCCACCCTGGACGACGTTCTGGTTGAAACCCTCTTCGAAGTCGGCGACGACATCGGTGCTGGCCGGGGCGCCGCAGGCCCGCGACCCGGTGCCGCCGCTCCCCGTCGAGCCGCCGGTGCCGGTCGCACCGCCCGTGCCGGTCGCGCCGCCGGTGCCGGTGGAGCCGCCCGTGCCCGTCGAACCGCCGGTGCCGCTCGAGCCGCCCTTGGCCCCGCCAGTGCCGGTGGAGCCGCCGGTGCCGGTGGAGCCGCCGGTGCCGGTGGTGCTGACGGTGGTGCAGGTGCCGTTGGTGCAGGTCTGGCCAGCGGTGCAGGCGTGGCCGCAGCTCCCGCAGTTGCTGGTGTTCGAGGTGGTGTCGATGCAGCTTCCACCGCACAGCTGCTGGCCGGCCACGCTGCAACCGCAGGTGCCGTTGTTACAGGTCGAGCCGCCCGAGCAGACGGCGCAGCTCGTGCCGCAGTGGGCGGCGTCGTTGTTCGCGCTGCAGGCGCCGTCCGAGCACTTCATGCTCCCCGACGCGCACGACGAGCTGCAGGCGCCGTTCTGGCAGACCTGCCCGCTCGTGCAGGCGTTGCCGCAGCTTCCGCAGTTCGTGGTGTTCGAGGCCACGCACGCCCCGCTGCACGAGAGCAGGCCCCCGGAGCAGACGCACTTGCCCGCCGTGCAGGTGCTCCCGCTGCCGCAGGCGTTCCCGCACGCTCCGCAGTTCTGGCTGTCGGTCTGCACGTTCGCGCACGATCCGCCGCACTCCAGCTGATCGGTGTTGCAGGTCATCGTGCCGGTGCCGGTGGCCGGTTTGGCGCAGCCGGCGACGACGAGCGCCGACGCGAAGACGGCCGCCAGGGCCCAAAGAGAGGCGTTGCGTGAAAGCATGTTCTGACTCCTTATGGGGGGACGGGAGCTGACCAAGGGAGAGGTCGAGAGCCGGGAGGGGCGCCCCCGCGTTGGACGGGTGGCGCTCCGCGCCGGGCTGCCGAAATGCGGTGGCTATCGTACACATGCCACCTCAAAACCCCAACCTGTTTTCCACCCGCCCGGCCGGCGGTTCCCCCCACCTCCAAGAGCCCAGGGACGGCGGGATGTTGCAGGCCGAACAACGCGGCTGACGCCTGGTCGTCAACAGGCGGGCCACGAGCCCTTTTCCGGCAGTCTGGCAACTGATGGGAATAATTAGCGCAAGTTATTTTTGTGAATTAGCATACCTATTGCAGACGCCATAAGCGATGTCTGCTCCACATCGTGGTTGGCAACTCCAGTGGCTCTCCGTCTGCGCCGGCGCTTCGCTGGTCGTCCTGATAGGCGGATGTGCCGACACCGGCGACGATGTAGGGACAACGGAGGTGGAAGCCGACCTCGCCTCCGTGAATGGCCTGGACACGCTCAACGGCCTCGCGGTCCACAATGGCCTCGTGGTCAACAACGGCCTGGTCATCAACAATGGCCTGTCGCTCTCGAGCGGTCTCGCCAGCGGCACCGGCCTCATGACCACGTCGGAGGGCAGGACCCAGGTCGCCTATCTGGTCCGCTGCGCGCTCCCCGCCAACGTCTCCATCGTCAAGCAGGACCAGAACGGCGCCAGCTACACCTTCAGCGGCCTCATCGGGCTGGCGCCGCAGTGGGCGACTGGCGCTTGCGACCAGACCTGCCAGGAGAACGTCTCCGCCTGCATGCTGGCCCACGTGAACACCGCCGGCGTCCACATCCCGCTCTGGATAGTGTCACCCAACAGCGCCATCGGGTGGGGGCTCGATCCGAGCTACCCGAACCAAGAGGCGACCTTCTTCGGCAACATCTTTTCGCTGGGCGCGCACGGCACCGACCCCAGCACGTCGCCGGCCTACTACTGCGCCGGGCCGCAGGTCAGGGTGAACCCGCCGACCGGCCGGCTCGGATCCGCGCAGGTCGACCCGCCGTACACCGACGCCTTCGGCAGCCAGTACGCGCTCTGTGCCTCGCACTGCACGATGGCTGATTCGCCCTACCAGACCGACGGCTACAAGGCCTGCGCGGGCTGGAACAACCCGGTCACCGTCTGGCGCCAGAACGGCAACCCCACGACGACGGGCACCGGCGGCACCGCGGGCGGCACCGGCGGCACCGGTGGGTCGAGTGGAGCGACCGGCGGCACGAGCGGGACGCGCACGCCACCCACGCCGCCGCTTCCGCCTCCGCCGGGCCACGGTCTCCGCGACCTGGATCTCTGGTAGGCGCCGCGGGCCGAACGCGGCGGCCGAGCTATCCTTGCGGCATGCGCAAGCTGCCGCTCTACCAGGTCGACGCCTTCTCCGACCGGCCGTTCGCCGGGAACCCCGCCGCCGTCTGCCTCCTCGAGGCGCCGCTGGACGACGCGGTGATGCAACAGATCGCCGCCGAGAACAACCTCTCCGAGACGGCGTTCGTCGACCTCGGCGGCGGCGCGGACGCGGACATCCTCGGGCTCCGCTGGTTCACACCGGCCGTGGAGATCGACCTCTGCGGCCACGCCACGCTGGCGGCCGGGTTCGTGCTGTTGAATGAGGTCGCCCCGGGGCGCGCGCGCGTCGGCTTCCAGACGCGCAGCGGGCATCTCTTCGTCGAGCGTGGCGCTGACCAGGAGCTGGTCCTCGATCTTCCCCTCGCGCCGCCGGAGCCCGTCGACGCCGGAGCCCGCGCCCGGGTGATCCGCGCCGCCGGCGTCGAACCGCAGGCGATCGTGCGCGCCGCGGGGGCGAACGGCGCCTACTTCGCCGAGCTGGCCAGCGCGGCGGCGGTGCGGGCGGCGGCCCCCGATCTCGCCGCCGTGGCGGCGCTCGGCACCGGCCTCGGCCTCACCGCCGCCGGCACCGACGAGGCGCGGCCGGTCGATTTCGTCTCCCGATATTTCGCCCCCTCGCACGGCGTCGACGAAGATCCGGTCACGGGCTCGGCGCACTGCACGCTC
>DASZVW010000374.1:0-19624 GCA_035546895.1 Polyangia bacterium | reverse complement strand
CATCTCGACCGCGGTCCGATCCCAGCTGAACCGGGCCGCGTGGGCCAGCCCGCGCTCGACGAGCGCGCCGCGGACGCCCGGGGCGGTCAGGATCTCGCCGGCGTGCCAGGCGAGCGCCGCGGTGTCCTCGGGATCGGCGGTCATCGCCGCGTCGCCCACGATCTCGTCCAGCGATCCGGCCCGCGAACAGACGACCGGCGTCCCCGAGGCCATGGCCTCCAGCGGCGGCCAGCCGAACCCCTCGTAGAGCGAGGGGAACAGCAGCAGATCGACGGCGTTGTAGAGGGCGGGGAGCTCGCTGTCGGGCGTGGGGCCGAGATCGACGACCGAGGAGAGGACGCCGAGCCGTTCGGCCAGCGCGCGATCCCCGCCCGCCAGCCGCGGCCCCACGCGTACCACGCGCGCCTCGATCCCCTGGGCGCGCAGGCGTTGCAGCACCCGGAGCACCGCCGGGAGGTTCTTGTAGAACCCACGCCCGATCTGGAGGATGGTGGGCCGATCGTCGAGCCCGTACCGGCGCCGGAAGTCGAGCCCGCGCTCGCGATCGGGCGCGAAGGCCTGGTTGAGGCCGGGATGGATGACGATCACCTTCTCCGGATCCATCCGCACGAAGTCGACCAGGTCCCTCTTCGTCTGCGTCGAATCCGCCACCACCACCGCCGCCCTCTTCATCAGCTCGAGCGAGATCCGGAACAGCTGCAGCGCGATCTGGGGTACGCGCGCCGCCCCGATCCGCCCGGCCGCCAGCGCCAGCAGGATGACGTCGTGACAGGTGACCACCGTGCGCGCTCCGTCGAGGCCCGACAACAGGTACCCCTGCCCGTGATCGACCACGTGGACGACGTCGGCCTTGACCCCCGCCAGCAGCCGCGGATAGACGGCGAAGCGCCCCACGTAGGCGTCGATCTTGTTCCAGGTCCCCGAGCGCCTGCGCCAGGCGGCCGGCACCACGCCCGGCGGGCGCACGCGCGTGACGCGGACCGCGCGCCGGCGTAGCGCGTCCCCGAGCCGCTCGGCGTAGAGCCGCATGCTCGGCTGCTGCTCGTCGCGATAGTTGTGCAAGATCGCGACGTCCAGTCCGGGGGAGGCCGGGTCGGAAACCGATGATATCATCCGAAGTTTCGCGCTAGCATATACGCCAAACCGCCCTCGCTCGTCGAACATCTCCTATACTCGCGGCCTTCGGCATGAACATACTCGGTATCAACGCTTTTCACGGCGACGCCTCGGTGGCGCTCGTCAAGGAGGGGGAGCTGGCGGGGGCGATGGAGGAGGAGCGGCTCAATCGCCGCAAGCACTGCGCGGGGTTCCCGGCGCTGGCCGCCAAGGTGGTCCTGGCCCAGGCCGGCGTGGCGCCCGGGGAGCTGCAGCACGTCGCCGTGTCGCGCGACCCCAAGGCCAACCTGCACAAGAAGATCCTGTTCGCGGTCCAGAAGCGGCCTTCGTTCACCAAGCTGGTGAAGGATCGCCTGGCGAACGTGGCCAAGGTCCGCGGCGTCGACGAGTCGCTGGCGGCGGCGCTGGGGATCGAGCGGAAGGCGCTGCGGGCGAAGTTCCACGCCGTCGAGCACCACAAGTCCCACATCTCGAGCGCCTTCTTCGTGTCGCCGTTCGAGGAGGCCGCCTGCCTGTCGATCGACGGCTTCGGCGACTTCGTGTCGACCATGCGCGGCGTCGGCCGCGACCGGAAGCTCGAGATCCTCGACCGCGTCGAGTTCCCCCACTCCGCCGGCCTCTTCTACACGGCCATCACCCAGTTCCTTGGGTTCCACAAGTACGGCGAGGAGTGGAAGATGATGGGGCTGGCGCCGTACGGCAAGCCGCTCCACGTCGAGAAGCTCCGTCAGGTGATCCGCCCCGTCGACGGCGGGCACTTCGAGCTCAACCTCGACTACTTCCGCCACCACAGCGACGGCGTGGAGATGACCTGGGACGACGGGTCGCCGCACCTCGGCCTGGTGTTCTCGCCCAAGCTCGCCGAGCTCCTCGGTCCGGCCCGCGATCCCGAGGACCCGGAGTTCTTCGGCAAGTGGGCCGACATCGCCCACAGCGCCCAGGTGGTCTACGAGGAGATCTTCTTCCACGTGCTCGAGGACCTGCAGCGGCGCACCGGGCTCGACAAGCTGGCCCTGGCGGGCGGCTGCGCGCTCAACTCGGTGGCCAACGGCAAGATCTTCGAGCGGACGAAGTTCCGCGAGGTCTACGTCCAGCCGGCCGCCGGCGACGACGGGACCGCCATCGGCGCGGCGTTCTACGTCGAGCACGCCGTGCTCGACCGCCCGCGCCGCTTCGTGATGCGCGACGCCTACACCGGGCTCGGCTTCGACGACCAGGAGATCGAGGCCGCCATCGAGAAGGCGCGCGGGAACGGCTGGGAGCCCGGCATCGACGTGCGCCGGCTCGACGACGGCGAGCTCTACCGCCAGGTGGCCGGCGCGGCCGCCGCCGGCAAGGTGGTGGGCTGGTTCCAGGGCCGGATGGAGTTCGGTCCCCGCGCGCTCGGCAACCGCTCCATCGTCGCCGATCCGCGCCGCGCCGACATGAAGGACATCCTCAACAAGCGGATCAAGCACCGCGAGACCTACCGGCCGTTCGCCCCCAGCGTCCTCGAGGAGAAGGCCGCCCAGATCTTCGAGCGGAGCGAGCCGTCGCCCTTCATGCTGCTCGTCTACAAGGTCCGCGAGGAGCAGCGCGCGCGCATCCCGGCGGTCACGCACGTCGACGACACCGGCCGGCTGCAGACCGTCAGCGCCGAGACCAACCCCCGCTACCACGCCCTCATCTCCGAGTTCGAACGGCAGACCGGCGTGCCCCTGGTCCTCAACACCAGCTTCAACGAGCACGAACCGATCGTCGCCACCCCCGCCGAAGCGCTGGCCTGCTACCTCAAAACGCGGATGGACGTGCTCGCGCTGGGGAACTGGGTCCTGACTCGGCCGGGCGCATGAGAACAGCGGCGCTCGCCTTCATCCTCTCGATGCTCTGCGGGACGTTCCTGACGCCCGTGGTGCGCCGTCTGGCGCACCGGTTCGGCGCCCTGGATCACGCCCGATCATCTCGCAAGATCCACGGCCACCCGATCCCGCGGCTGGGCGGGATCGCCATCGTCGTCGCGTTCTACGTTCCGATGCTCGCGCTGTTCCTGTTCCACGGCGGCGTGGGTCTGCTGTTTCTCTCCGAACGCGAGCACGTCGTCGGTCTGTTCGTCGGCGGTCTCATCATCGCTCTGCTCGGCCTCTACGACGACCTGCGGGGGGCCAACGCCTGGAAGAAGTTCGCGGTCCAGTTCCTGGTGGCGGGCCTGCTCTTCGAGCTCGGCTTTCGCTTCGACGTCCTGGCGAACCCTTTCGGGGAACCGATCAACCTCGGGTGGGCCAACCTGCCGTTCACGCTCTTCTGGATCGTGGGCGTCATCAACGCCATGAACCTGATCGACGGCCTCGACGGGCTGGCCGGGGGTGTCGCCCTGGTCGCCGTGGTCACCACGTTCCTGGTGTCGCTCCAGCGGGGCCATCCGTTGATGATGCTGTTCACGTCGGCGCTGGCCGGCTCGATCGTCGGGTTCCTGTTCTACAACTTCAACCCGGCCTCGATCTTCATGGGCGATACGGGGAGCATGTTCCTCGGGTTCGTCCTGGCGACGACGGCCATGCAGACCAATCAGAAGGCCTCCACGGCGGTGGCGGTCCTCATCCCCTGCATCGCGCTCGGGCTGCCGATCATGGACACGCTGCTGGCCATCGGCCGCCGCGCCATCCGGGGCCGGCCGCTGTTCCAGGCCGACAGGGAGCACATCCATCACAAGCTGATGGCGCGTGGCTTCAGCCATCGCCAGGCCGTCCTGGTGCTCTACGGTTTCTGCATCGTGCTCGGCACGGCGGCCCTCATCCTGACCTATGCCAGCAGCGGCCAATCGGCCCTGCTGCTGGTGGTGTTGGCGGTGGTCGCCTTCGTATTTTTACGCTCGCTCGGCTACGTGCGCTTCGATCAGATGCCCGCCGCCGGGGCCGACCGCAGGCGTAACCGGGCGATGCGGGCGGCGCTGCAGCCGCTCGGCCGCCGCCTCAAGCAGCTTCGGACGGCGGACGAGATGTGGCCGCTCGTCATCCAGGCGGGCCAGGTCCTGGGGGCAGCGACCGTGGACCTCCGCATCGATCTCCAGGCCGGGAGCGAGGCGGCCTCGATGACCACGCTCAGCCACGGCGAGACCAGCGAGGCCGCCGCCCGGGTGTTCCGGGTGGAATTCGTGGTTCCCGGGAGCAAGGCCCCCGAGCGGATCCTGGCGCTCGGCTGGAACGACGGACGCACCGCCATCGATCGGGACACGGAGATCGCGGCCGAGATCTTCTGCGAGCACCTGGGAGAGGCGGTCGACATGCTGCGGGCCGGGCAGGAGGTCCGCATGCCTCGGATCGTCCCCCGCGGGTAGACCTCTCAAACCGACTCGAGAGCGGGGCTGGCGAACGGAGCCCGAGCGCCCAGCCGGGCGATGTCATGCGCCAGCAGGATCTTCAGGATCGACTCGAACTCGATCACCGGTGACGTGCCCAGGATCCGCCGAAGCTTGGCGCTGTTGCCGACGATCGGAACCTGCTCGCTGCGCCGGACCAGCGTCGTGTCGACGCGCACGTACTTCTCCCAATCGAGATCGACCAGCGCGAACGCCCGCGAGACGAGATCGCGCACCGTATGTCCGACGCCGGTGGCGACCACGAAGTCGTCCGGGGCGTCCAGATCCAGCATGGCGATCGCCAGCGACGCGTACTCCGGCGCGTAGCCCCAGTCGCGCACCGTCTCCAGGTTGCCGAGCGAGAGGTGGTCGGCCCGCCCGGCGACGATCTCGGCCACGCCCCGGGTCACCTTCCGGAACAGGAACTCGGGCGAGCGGCGGAGCGATTCGTTGGTGAAAAACAACGCATTGGTGGCGAACAGCCGGTACTGGGCGCGGTAGGCCTGTACCGTGTGGTAGGCAAACGCCTTGGCGATGCCGTAGGGGTTGAGCGGCCGGATGGGGACCTCCTCGTCCTGAGGAGAGAGGCCGGTACCGGCGAACAGCTCGCTCGATCCCGCTTGGAGGATCCGGCAGCGCGGCGCCGCCCGCCGGACAGCCTCCAGCAGGCGGACCACCCCGAGCCCGGTGTACTGGGCGGTGAGGATCGGCTGTGTCCACGACGCCGGGACGAAGCTCTGCGCGCCGAAGTTGAAGATCAGATCGGGGCGGACCTCCTCGAGGATCGACAGCAGCGAGTACTCGTCCAGCAGATCACCCGTGATCGGCCGGTAGGGGAGATCCTGGTCGACCGCGCTACGCCCCCCCAGCGTCGACTGCCTGACGAGGCCCCAGACCTCGTCGCCGCGATCGACCAGCTTCTTGGCCACGTAGAAGCCGAGCTGACCGGTCACCCCGGTAACGAGGGCTCTAGCCATTCCCGAGAAGCTGGTCCCCGCTCAGCTCGTCGCCTTCTGATCGGGCCCGTTGCCGTACGTGTATCCGTAGCGGTAGTAGTTCCGATAGTAGTACTCGTATCCGTACGCCGGGTTCGAGAAGTCGATGGCGTTGACCACCACGCCGAACAGGCGGGCCTTGGCGGTCGCGAGCTGGCGCCGGGCGTGCGTCGCCGCCTCGCGCGTGGTCTCGCCGGCCTTGACCACCAGGACGACGCCGTCGGCGAGGTTGCCGAGCACCGCCGGATCCGTCACGGCCGACGTCGGTGGGGAGTCGAGGATGATGCGGTCGTAGAGCTTCGCGCACTCCGCCAGCACGATGCCGAAGCGATCGGTGTGGAGGAGCTCCGAGGGGTTGGGCGGCACGGGCCCGCAGGTGAGCACGTCGAGGTTGGGGACGTCCGTACGCTTGACCGCCTCCTGAAGCGTCGCCTTCCCGACGATCACCGTCGAGATCCCCGTCTGGTTGGGGACCCCGAACGACCGGTGCAACCGGGGCCGGCGCATGTCGGTGTCGACGATCAGCACGCGCCCGCCGGCCTCCGCCATGGTGACGCCGAGGTTGATCGCGGTGGTGGTCTTCCCTTCCTGGGGGCTCGGGCTGGTGACGACCATCGTCTTGAGCGGCCGGTCCGGCGACATGAACAGGATGTTGGTGCGGATCGACCGGCAGCACTCGGCCGCCACCGACTTGGGATCGAGGAAGACGCCCAGGTCGCGCTCGCGCAGGTTGTCGCCGGCCTGGGACGCTTCGCCGCCGGGCGCTGCTCCGATGATGGGGACCAGGCCCAGCACCGGCGTCCCCAGGAGCTGCTCGACGTCGGCCTGCGTCTTCAGCGTGTTGTCGAGGGCCTCGATGGCGAACGCCAGGCCGATCCCCGTCCCCAGCCCCAGCAGGAGGCCGAGCAGCAGGTTCTGCACGGGTCGCGGGCGGACCGGCACCGTGGGGACGATCGCGCGCTCGAGGACGCGCACGTTGTTCGTCTTCATCGGGCCGGTGATGTCGATCTCCTTCTGCCGGCTGGCGATGATGCCGTACATCTTCTCATCCTGCTCCGAGGCACGCTTGAGGGGCTTGTACTCGACCTCGATCTTCGAGAGCTCGATCGCCTCCTTCTTCTGTTCCTCCATCAAGGCCTTGAGCGACCGCTCGTTGTCGAGCAGCTCCTGGTAGGCCTTCTCGAAGGTCGCCAGGACGGCGTCGATCTCTTGCTGATAGGCCTTGCGGATGGTCTCCATCTGCCCGTTCAGCGACTTCATCTTGGGGTACTCGGGACCGTAGCGCGCCGAGAGATCCGCGTAGTCCTTGGAGAGCTGCACGTACGATTCCCGCAGCTTCTGGATCGTCTGGTTCTCCCGGATCTCGGGCAGCGTCTCCTCGTCGCCGATGTTCTCCCGCGCCCGCTGGATCATCTTGCGCTTGGCGTCGAGCTCGAGGAGCTTGATGTGCAGCTCGGTCAGCTTGCCGTTCACATTGGCCAGGTTCTGGCTGAGCATGCTCTCTTTGTCGTCGAGGCTCACCGCCAGCAGGTTCCGGTCTTTCTTGTACTGGTAGAGCTTGAGCTCCGAATCCTCGAGCTGCCGCTTGAGCTCGGCCTCCTGCTCGGCGAGCCAGGCCATCGCCGACCGCGCCCCCTCGAGCTTGTAGTCGAGGTTGTACTCGATGTACGTGTCGGCCACCGTGTTGGCGATCAGCGCAGCGCGCTGCGGCTTCCGATCGTCGACCGTGATGAGGGCCAGGCGCGAGTCCTTGAGCGGTTTGATGGAGAGCTGCGCGGCCACCGCCCGGCCGAGCGCGGCGAGGTCGTGGTTGGCGCCGACCAGCCCCGCGTAATCGGGATCGTACTGCAGCCCCAGCTTCTCGGCCGTCCGCTGGCCGACGCTGGTCGACTGAATGATGCGGTACTGCGTCTCGTAGAACTCCTTGTTGGCCCAGTACGTCCCGGTGCCGAGCTCGACGACGTCCTTCGATCCCGGGAGGACCTGGGGGGCCATCGTCTCGATGATCACCTGGCAGGTCGCTTCGTAGATCTTGGGCTGCCGGTAGGTGTAGACGAAGGCGATCACGGTGGCCACGATCATCGACAGGACGACGAACGGCCACCGCTTCCGGATCGTCCGCCAGTAGCCACGCAGATCGATCTTCGAGCCGTCGGCGTCGCCGGGCAGCTCGCTGGCCTTCAGGTCCTGAGGGGGACTCACCCCGGCACTTTATAGTACGGGTCCAGCATGGGCAAGGGCGCGGCGCGTGCGGGCCGGCCGCATTGACGGTGCCACCGCCGTGTGCGAAGAAACGGGGCATGCTGATCTTAGTCACCGGCGGCCTCGGGGCGGTCGGTTCTCCCCTGGTGACCGAGCTGCGATCGCGCGGCCACGAGGTCTGGATCAACGACCGTCACCATCACCATGATCGGCAATATTTACGGGGCGATGTCGGCGAGTACCGGCAGCTCGAGCAGGTGGTGACCCACCGGCCGTTCGAGCTGGTCTATCACCTCGCCGCCGAGTTCGGGCGCTGGAACGGCGAGGACTTCTACGAGACGATGTGGCGCTCCAACGTCATCGGCACCAAGAACCTTTTGCGCCTGCAAGAACGCCACCGGTTCCGCCAGGTCTTCTTCAGCAGCTCCGAGGTCTACGGGGACTATTCGGGCGAGATGTCGGAAGACGTCATGGACCGCCACGAGGTCAAGCAGATGAACGACTACGCGCTCTCCAAGTGGGTGAGCGAGCAACAGATCTTGAACTCGGCGGCGATGCACGGCACGGAGACGGTCCGCGTGCGTCTCTTCAACACCTACGGCCCGGGCGAGCCCTACAGCAGCTACCGCAGCGTGATCTGCCGGTTCGTCTACTCCGCCCTCCACGACCTCCCCTATACCGTCTACAACGGCCACACCCGAACGAGCACCTACATCTCGGACATGACGTTCACGCTGGCCAACATCGCCGAGCGGTTCAAGCCGGGCGAGGTCTACAACCTCGCGGGCCGGAGCTATCACGACATCAAGACGGTCAGCGACATGATCCTCCGGATGACCGGCAAGAGCGAGAAGCTGGTGACCTACAGCGAGGGGGAGCCGTTCACCACCAAGGACAAGAAGGTGGACGCCTCCAAGGCGGCCCGCGACCTCGGCCACGCCCCCAAGGTCGGGCTCGAGGAGGGGATCGCGGCGACCGTCAAGTGGATGAGAGAGTTCTACCGTGTCCAGTGAGCGCCGGATGAAGATCGTCGTCGTCGGGATGGGGTACGTCGGCTTGCCGGCGGCGATCCTGCTCGCCAAGGCGGGCCACGAGGTCGTCGGCGTCGACGTCAACGAGAAGGTCATCAAGGCCGTCAACGAAGGGATCCTGCACATCGACGAGGCGGAGTTCGCCGCGATGATGGCCTCCCCGGAGGTGCGGGCCAACCTGCGGGGGACCAGCACGCCCGAGCCCGCCGACGCCTTCCTGATCGCCGTGCCGACACCGCTGGAGTTCCCGCGCAAGACGGCCGACCTCTCGATGGTGCGGGCCGCCTGCGAGGCGCTGGCCCCCCACCTGCGCCGGGGGGCGCTGGTGGTCCTCGAGTCGACCGTCCCGCCGCTGACCTGCCGCAACGTCCTCACGCCGATCATCGAGCGCTCGGGCCTCAAGGTGGGCGCCGACGTGCACCTCGCCCACTGCCCCGAGCGGATCCTGCCGGGCCGGGTCTTCCACGAGATCGTCCACAACGACCGCATCATCGGCGGCGTCGACGCCGCCTCGATCGAGGCGGCGCGCGCGCTCTACGCCACGTTCGTGAAGGGCGAGCTGATCGCCACCGACGACGTCACGGCCGAGCTCTGCAAGCTGATGGAGAACACCTACCGCGACGTCAACATCGCGCTGGCCAACGAGCTGGCCTCGGTCTGCGAGTCGCTGGGCGTCGACGTGCACCGCGCGATCGACATCGCCAACCGCCACCCGCGGGTCGACCTGCTGCGCCCGGGGATCGGCGTGGGCGGCCACTGCATCGCCATCGATCCCTGGTTCATCGCCGAGGCCGATCCGGAGTCGAGCGTGATCATCCCGACCGCCCGCCGGATCAACGACGCGCGCCCGGAGAAGATCGCGGCGCTCATCCGCAAGGCCGTCGCCGACGTGCCCGAGCCGCGGATCCTCTGCCTGGGCGCCACCTACAAGCCGGACACCTACGACCTGCGCGAGTCGCCGGCCATCGAGATCTTCGAGATCCTCCACCAGGACGGGTACGACGTCCGCCTCTGCGATCCGCTGACCCGCGAGTATCCGGTGAGCAACCTGGCGGAATCGGCGCATGGATGCGACCTGGTGGTGGTCCTCGTCCCCCACAGACGTCTCAGGGAGGAGATAGCGCGCGAATGGGGGGCGATCGTGGCCGGGATGCGTCGGCCGATGGTGGTCGACGTCTCGGGCGGCGCGTTGCGCGCGCTCGCGCGCCCCGCGTGAGCCTGGAACGCGACATGGCGGGTGGGGAGGCACCCGGCGAGCGGTCGGCTGACGCGATACTCGACGCGTCGTCTCCCTCCCCGGCCGAGCCGCCGGCCGCGATCGTCGTCGAACCGAGCGGTCGGCTGAGCTTGCGGCTGGGCGACCTCTGGCGTTACCGCGAGCTCGTCTACTTCCTGTTCTGGCGCGACGTGAAGGTTCGCTACAAGCAGACAGTCCTGGGCGCCGCCTGGGCCGTCCTGCAACCGGCGGCGACAATGATCGTCTTCACCGTCTTCTTCGGGCGGCTCGCCAAGATCTCGTCCGATGGTATCCCGTATTCGCTGTTCGCTTTCAGCGGCCTGCTCCCCTGGCAACTGTTCGCATTCTCGCTCGGCGAGTCCTCGAACAGCCTGGTGAGCAGCAAACAGCTCATCACCAAGGTCTACTTCCCCCGGCTCATCATCCCGATCTCCGCGGTGCTCGTGGGCCTCGTCGACTTCGGGATCGCGTCGCTGTTCCTCGGCGGTCTGATGATCTACAACCACGTCATCCCGGGCGCAGGGATCGTCGTGCTCCCGTTGCTCGTTCTCTTCGCCGTCTTTTCGGCGCTGGCGGTGGGGCTGTTCCTCTCGGCGCTCAACGTCCAGTACCGCGACGTCCGCTATACGATCCCCTTCTTGATCCAGATCTGGATGTTCGCTACGCCGATCGTCTACCCGAGCAGCTTGATCCCCGCCAAGTGGCGGCTGCTCTATGGGCTGAACCCCATGGCCGGCGTCGTCGAGGGATTCCGTTGGGCGTTGTTCGGGACCTCGACGGCCAGCGGCGCCCTCATCCTCGTCTCCGTCGCCACGGTAGCGCTTCTGTTCATCGCCGGTCTGGCTTATTTCAATCGGATGGAACGCTACTTCGCCGATCTCGTTTGAACATCATGTCGGACTTCGCGATACGGGTCTCCGGCCTCGGCAAGCACTATCGCCTCGGGCAGCGCGAGAGCTACAGGTCACTGCGCGATTCGTTGACCCGGCTGGCCGGCGCGCCGGCGCGGTTCGCCCGCCGCGTCGTCCGGGGCGCCGGCCGGGACGACCAGCAGGGCCGCTTCTGGGCGGTGAAGGACGTCTCTTTCGACGTCTCGCCCGGAGAGGTGGTGGGCATCGTCGGGCGCAACGGCGCCGGGAAGAGCACGCTCCTCAAGCTCCTCTCTCGGATAACCGATCCCAGCGAGGGCCGGATCGTTTTGCGCGGCCGCGTCGGAAGCCTGCTCGAGGTCGGTACCGGATTTCACCCTGAGCTGACGGGGCGAGAGAACATCTTCCTCAACGGCGCGATCCTCGGCATGAAACGCGCCGAGATTCGCACCCGCTTCGACGCCATCGTCGACTTCGCGGAGGTCGAGAAATTCCTCGACACGCCGGTCAAACACTATTCGAGCGGGATGTACACCCGGCTCGCCTTTTCAGTCGCCGCGCACCTCGATCCGGAGATCCTCCTGGTCGACGAGGTCCTCGCCGTCGGGGACGCCTCGTTTCAGCGGAAGTGCCTGAACAAGATGGAGTCCGTCAGCAGGCGCGGCCGCACCGTCTTCTTCGTATCTCACAACATGCCGGCGGTCACCCGCCTCTGCCCGCGAGCCATCATGATGGACAAGGGCCAGATCTATCAGGACGGACCTGCCTCGCAGGTGGTCAGCGCCTATCTGCGGTCGGGACTGGGAACGACGGCCTCTCGAGAATGGCCCGAGCGGTCTCGCGCGCCGGGCAACGACGTCGTCCGCCTGCGGGCTGTCCGGGTGCGGACGGAGGCCGGGAACGTCGAAGAGACGATCGACATCCGTTCACCGGTGGCCGTCGAGGTGGAATATGACGTGCTCGGCGGCGATCGCGTTCTGGTTCCAAACCTACATTTCTTCAACGAAGACGGGATCTGCCTGTTCGTGGCGGCGGACTCCGGGGCAGATTGGAAACGACGCCCCAAACCGCCGGGCAGCTATCGGACGACCGCCCGCATTCCCGGTAATTTTCTGGCCGAGGGGACCATCATCGTGCGCGCCGCCATCTCGACGATGGATCCCCTCATCGTCCACGTCAACGAACCGGACGTGCTGGCGTTCCAGATCGTCGATCGCATGGAGGGCGACTCCGCGCGCGGCGACTACGCCGGACCGATGCCCGGCATGATCCGCCCGCTGCTCGATTGGAGCACGGACGTCATCGCCGCCGGGAGCTCATCTTCATGAGCGTGCCGAGATTCAGCGTCGTCATTCCCACCCGGAATCGGCCCGATGTCTTGAGGTTCTCGCTTCAATGCGCCCTCGCGCAGCGATTCGACGACTTCGAGATCGTCGTCAGCGACAACGGTACCTCCGATGCGTCCCGGAACGTCGTGAGCGAATTCAACGACCGCCGCGTCCGATACGTCCGTACGCCGACCATGCTGCACATGCCTGACAGCTGGGAGTTCGCTCTGTCCCATGCCTCGGGGCGCTACGTCACCTTCCTCTCGGACGATGACGGAATCAGCCCGCGCTTGCTCGAGCTGGTGGACGACGCCATCCGCCAGTCCGGACTGGAGATCGTCGCCTGGCCGTTCGGTGCCGTCTATCACCACCTGACCTCCGAAGAGGTCGGCCTGCGAAACACGTTGGTCCTCGAGAACTGCGACGGGGTACGGCGAGAGATCTCCTCGGCCGCGGTCCTGGGCGATCTGTCCGCCGCGCGATTCACGCATCAACTCCCTCGGCTGATCAACTCTTGCGCCAGCCGAGAGGTCATCTCCGACGCCAAGAAGCGCTTCGGCCGCGTGTTTTTTCCCTCCTGTCCCGACTACACCGTCGGCGTGGCGCAACTCGCGGTCCGACCGGCTCTGTCCTATCTCAGCGAGCTGGTTCTCGTCTGGGGCGTTTGCGGCGACAGCATCGGATACTCCGCGTCCAAGGGAGGTGCCGCGGCGCAGGTGTTTTTCGACGAGCTCAAGCGGGAGAACGCCGATCGAGCCGAGTACGTGCCTCTTCAGATAAAGACGCCCATGAACTACGCGCTCGACTCGGTGTTGAACATGAAGGGGCGCGCACCTGAAGAGCTGCGGGCGCTGGAGGTCGACTGGCGTTCTTATTTCATGGTCGTCGGCCGCGAGCTCCTGGCGCTCGAACAGAACGGGCTCGACATTGAACGAGGCCTCAGCGAGCTGCGCGAGGCGCTCGCGAAACAGCCGCTCGACACGCGCCTGATCGTCAGCGCCCGCCTGCTGCCATTCCCACGCGGCGCCCATCTGCGGCGGGCGGCCACTCGAGCTCGGCGGCACCTCTCGAGCTTGAAACGAAGGATCCGGGGAGCATCGCAACCGGCAGGGCGCGAGATCTTCCGCGGGGAGCGGCACGGGTTCGCCAACATGTTCGAGGCGGCCGGGCGCCTCGACGACCTTGCGGGTCGGTAGGCAGCGTCGCTCACCCGAAGGTGAACCGACGAGTCAGATCACGCAGCGACGAGATCGCGGACGGGGCAACGAGGATCAAAGCAGCTGCGGCGATTGTACGCGGGCGCGGCGACAGGCGAAGGCTTCGCGCCGCGTACGCCCTCGCGCTCGCCAGGTCTCCCTCCTCGGCGTCGAGCAGCGCGAGCGCGAGGTGACAACGACCTACCTTTTCGTTGAAGGCCGCTCTGTATCGCCGAGGGATCGTCCCCGCGGTCGCGTAGGAGGCGATCTGCGCCTTCAACAGATCCCGCCGCTTGGTGGTGGACGTGATCTGCGCCTCGTGGATGCGGTACTCGAACAGCCGCTTGGGGATGTAGTAAGCCTCGAACCGTGTTTGCCCGGTGCTGAGGCGCAGAAAGAACGAGTGGTCTCCTGCCATGATCCCCGGAACGAAGCGCAGCCCGGCCACGACCGGGCGACGAAAAAGGGCGGTCTGCAGGCAGATCGCTTGCTTGAGGACGAGCGGGAACAGCTCATCGTGGTGATACACGCGCTCATGCAGCGCCGCGCGCGCGAACTTGATCGAATTCGCTCGGCTGAGCGCCTCATCCACCTCGCCGTTCGCCCGCATGATCGCGTGGTCGGCAAAGGTGAAGGCGCACTCCGGGTGGCGGTCGAGCGCGGCCACTGAAAGCTCGAGGAAATCCGGGGTAAACCGGTCGTCGTCCGGCAGACAAGCCCAAAGCTCGCCCTGCGCAGCGTCGATGAGCGAATTGAAATTGTCGATCGCGTCGAGCCGAGCGGGATGGCGCTTGAGCACGATGGCCAGATCGCGAAATTCTCCCAGGACGTCATCGATCTGGCGCTGCAGTCGAGGATCGGCGGAGTTGTCGGCGACGATGACCTCCAGATCCTTCCAGGTCTGGCGAGCCACGCTGCCAATCGCCTCGCGCAGGAGATCGGGACGATCGACGGTGGGGATGCAGACGCTGACGCGAGGTCGGGCGCTCACAGCACGGCCGCACGTCGAGAGCTCTGCAGGCAGCGCTTGAAGGCGTCGCAAACGTTCCGGACGTTCTCCACCGTCAAGTTGAGGGCGGAGGGCAGATTCAAGGCTTGTGCGCTCAGGCGATACGCGTTCGGGTTCCTGGCCCGCCAGGCGTCTTCTCCGCCAAGCCCGGCGTAGGCGGGGAGCGAGCTCAGCGGGAAAAAGAAGGGGCGCGTATCGATCCCCCGTGCAGCCAACAGCTCCATCAGCCGGACTTTGGGCAAATCGTACGCTTCGTCCACCACGACCGTGACCATCCAATAACTATTGGTCGTCCCCGCGGGCTCGGCGTTCAGGGTGACCCCCTCGACGCCGGAAAGCTCGGCGCGGTACCACTCGAAGATCTGCCGCTTCTGCTTGACGAGCTCCTCGATCCGCTCGAGCTGGGCCAGTCCCAGCGCGGCCTGCATCGAGCTCATCTTGTACTTGAAGGCGATCTCGTCATTGAAGAACAGCCGGTCGCCCGGACGCCGGCCGTGATCCTGGAGCACCGACGCGCGCCGGAACAGGTCGTCGCGATTGGTCACCAGCATTCCGCCTTCCCCGGTGGTCAAGGTCTTCGACCCGTGGAAGCTGAAGACCCCCGCGTCACCGAAGGATCCGGCGCGCCGCCCGTGGAATTCGGATCCGATCGCCTCGGCGGCGTCCTCGACGAGCGGCACGCCCCGCGCCTGGCAGATGCGCGACAGAGCGTCGTAGTCGGGCATGCTCCCATAGAGATCGACGGCCACGACCGCCTTGGTCTTGGGGGTCAACCGCTCCTCGAGCGAGGTCGCGGAAAGGCACCACGTCTTTCGATCGACGTCGGCGAAGACGGGGGTCGCGCCCACGTAGGTGATCGGAGCCGCGGATGCAATCCAGGTCGACTCCGGGACGATCACTTCATCGCCCGGCCCGACGCCGAGCCCGGCGAGCACGAGGTGAATCGCCGAGGTACACGAAGGGAGGGCGATCGCGTGGGTCACGCCGAGGTAGCTCGCGAACGCCTTCTGAAATTTCTGATGGTAGTGGTTGGCCTCGCCGTACCAGCACCGGGTGACGGCGTCGGTCACGTAATCGATCTCCTTCTTGGTGATCGACGGACCCGAGATGGGGATGCGTTCCATGAAGTTGGCGACCTCTATGCCGATGAGCTCGTGGGACGCCAAGCTTAGCAGCCGCTATGTCGGCGAGACAAGCTGGCTGCCGGTCGCGGCCCCTCGCGTGGCTTTACCTGATCGCCGCGTATCGGATATGACTGACCCGTGCAGGCGCGCTCCAGCGTTCACGCTGTTTTTTTCCTCTCATGATTGAAGCCGTCGTCTTCTGGGGGGCGAGTGGTCAGGCCAAGGTCCTCCGCGAGCTGCTGGGAGACGGCGGGCCTCGGTTGGTCGCTCTCTTCGACAACGACCTGACCGCAGAGAGCCCCTGGCCAGATGTCCCGCTTTATCGAGGCCGCGAAGGCTTCGACCTTTGGCGGCGCGAACAGACCGACCTGAGTCAGATCGGCTGCTTGGTGGCGATAGGAGGGCAGCGCGGCGCGGATCGGCTCGTCCTCCAGCGGCAGCTGGCGTCGGCCGGGCTGACACCTTTGGTCGTGCGTCACCCCACCGCCTTCGTGGCCGGATCCGCGCGCCTCGGGGCAGGGAGCCAGGTCCTCGCACACGCCGTGGTCGCGGTGGATGTGGTTCTCGGCGAGGCCTGCATCGTGAACACTGGCGCGACCGTCGACCATGAGTGCCGGATCGGCGACGGCACCCACATCTGTCCCGGGGCGCACCTGGCGGGTCTGGTGACGGTCGGCGACCGTGTCATGGTCGGCACCGGCGCGACCATCCTCCCCCGGGTGAAGATCGGCAATGACGCGATCGTCGGTGCCGGCGCCGTCGTGATCCGAGACGTCCCTCCCGGGGCCTGTGTGGTAGGAAATCCCGCCAAGGTTCGAAATCGAAAGGAAAGCTGATGAGCGAGAAGCCCGAATCTCGACCCAATTCCGCCAGGCTCGAGGAGCTGACCCGCGAGTGGTTCTTGGAGAGCGTCCGCGTGAAGTACTCGTACCGTTTCAGTTGGATGGGACGCCCCATCATCCAGTACCCGCAAGACATCGTCGCGATGCAAGAGTTGATCTGGCGGGTCAAACCAGACTGCATCCTGGAATGCGGGATCGCCCACGGCGGGTCGCTCATCCTCTACGCCTCGCTGCTGCAGCTTCTGGGCGAGAACGGGAAGGTGGTCGGCGTCGATGTCGACATCCGCCGTCACAACCGCGAGGCGATCGAGACGCATCCAATGGCCTCGCGTATTGAGATGATCGAGGGCTCGTCGATCGACGCGGGCACGGTGGCTCGCGTGAAAGAGGCCGTGAAGGGACGTTCACGGATCCTGCTGGTCCTCGACTCCAATCACACGCACGAGCACGTCCTCGGCGAGCTCCGCGCCTACTCGCCCCTGGTGAAGAAAGGCAGCTACGTGGTCGTCTTCGACACGGTGGTGGAGCAGATGCCCGACGAGCTCTTCGGCGATCGGCCCTGGCGAAAGGGGAACAGCCCCATGACGGCCGTCGATCAGTTTCTGGCCGAGCAGGCACGCTTTGAGATCGATCGAGACTTCGACGATCGCTACCTGATCTCGGTGGCCCCCCGCGGCTTCCTCCGCTGCGTGGCCTGAGCGCCGCCGAATGTTTGGCTGGGAGCGCGCGGACATCGCCCTCGTCTCGAACGTCCTCCCCCCGGGGCCGAGCGGCTACCAGCACATCCTCGAGCAACTGCTCGGCGAGATCCCGGAGGCCCGCTTGGCGACCGTCGGGATCGGACCGAGCTGGGGCCGGCGGCCTCGCCTCCCCTTTCCCGCCCGTCGAAGCGCTCCGGGACGCGCCGAATCGCTGGTGGTCGCAGGGGCGGTCGCGGCGGCCGAGACGCTGGCCGCGCCCCTTTACCGTCGGCTGGCGCCCAATGTCCGCCGGATCTTTGCCACGATGGATCCGACGTTGGGCTTCGCCGCCGGCTGGGCGCATGGCGTGGGAGCCGAGCTCTGGGTCTACGCCATCGACCTTCACATGGTCAGCTACTGGCGCGCGGGGGACTTCCTCCGTACCCGCCTGCTCGCCTGGCGCGATCGCGCGTTTCGACAGGCGACGCGCGTCTTCGCGCTCAGCGACGGAATGGCGGATTGGCTCCGGTCGATCGGCGTCGAGAGGCCCCTCGAGATCCTCCCGCCGCTCTTCCCGGTCGGCGAGCCGGCGCCGCTGCCGGAAGGTCCCCTCACCTTCGTGATGTGCGGGACCGTCTACTCGGTCAACGCGGATCCGCTACGCTGGCTCGAGCGGGCGGTGAAGGATCTGGCCCCTGACGCACGCCTCCGCCTGCTGACGCCGACGCCGACCCACGTCTTGCAGGCGGCGGGTCTCGACGTCTCGAGATGGTCGGTCGAGGCGGTGCCCACCTCGGCCGTCGCCGCCGAGGTGGGGCGAGCGACTTGGGGCGTCATCGGGGTCGACTCCGGCCGCTCGGAGGACGCCGAACGGGTGGCATGGCCGACCAAGCTGCGTGAATACCTGAGTGTGGGGCGGCCGGTACTCTGCATCTCCCGCCCGGAGTACGCCGTCGCGCGAATGGTCGCTGCGAACCCCTGGGGGATATTCGCCAGCGGCGAGGCGGAAACTCGAGCGGCGGTGACCCGGATCGCCAATGAGTCGCGCGCCACGTTGCAAGCGCGCGCCGAGGCCGCGCATCGATTCGCTCGCGAGCAGATCGACGACCGCAAGATCGGGGCCGCAATTCGGAAAGAGCTCTGCGCCCCCTGAGCAGAGGACACGCTTCCGCGGGCAGGAACCAGCAGGTATAAAGCTGTCACATGAAGACGATTATCCTGTGCGGCGGCATGGGGACGAGGATCCGCGACGCCAGCGAGAACCTCCCCAAGCCGCTGCTCCCCATCGGGGCCCGGCCCATCGTGTGGCACATCATGAAGGGCTATGCGCACCATGGATTTCACGACTTCGTCCTCTGCCTCGGGTACAAAGGGTGGCTGTTCAAGGAGTTTTTCCTGAACTACCGCGCGATGAGCTCGGACCTGGTCGTCACGTTGGGCGCGCGCGGCTCTGCCGAGTTCATCGGCTCCGGCATGAATGAGGATTGGCGGGTCTTGCTGGCCGACACGGGCGAGTCGACCATGACCGGCGGTCGCTTCGCGGCCGTGCGCAAGTACGTCGAGGGAGACGATCTCGTGATGCTCACCTATGGTGACGGCGTCGCCAACGTCGACATCAAACAGCTGGTCGCCTTTCACAAGAGCCACGGCAAGATCGCCACGGTCACCGCCGTCCGCCCGCCGGGACGGTTCGGTGAGCTCTCGCTCGACGCGGGAACGGTCGCCGAGTTCAACGAGAAGCCGCAGGCTGCGGGGGGCCTCATCAACGGCGGATTTTTCGTCTTCGACTCCAAGCGGATCTGGGACTACGTCAAGCCGGAACCGGGCTGCATCCTGGAGGCCAGCCCGATGCAGGCGCTGGTCCGGGACGGGCAGCTCGCCGCCTTCGAGCACACCGGGTTCTGGCAGCCGATGGACACCCTGCGGGAGTACAACCTCCTCAACGAGCTGTGGTCCTCGGGCCGCGCCCCCTGGAAGGTCTGGTCGTGAGCTCGACCTTCTGGCTCGATCGGCCGACCCTGGTGACCGGCGCGACCGGCCTCGTGGGCTCCTGGCTGGTCAAGCGGCTCTGCGCCGCCGGCGCCGACGTCACCTGCCTGGTCCGCGACTGGGTCCCGCAGAGCGAGGTCGTCCGCGCCTCGCTGCTCGACGAGGTGAAGGTGATCCGCGGCGACGTCCGCGACCAGGCGCTGCTCGAGCGCGCGCTGGGCGAGAACGAGATCGCCACCGTGATCCACCTGGCCGCGCAGACCATCGTCACCATCGCCAACCGCAACCCGGTCTCCACGTTCGAGGCCAACGTGGCGGGGACCTGGTCGATGCTGGAGGCCTGCCGCCGGAGCCCCACGGTCAAGCAGATCGTCCTGGCCTCCTCCGACAAGGCCTACGGGGACCACGACACGCTCCCTTACACCGAGGAGACGCCGCTCGTGGGCCGCCACCCCTACGACGTCAGCAAGTCGTGCGCGGACCTCATCGCCCAGGCCTACGCCACGACGTACGGCTCGCCGGTGGCGATAACCCGGTGCGGGAACTTCTACGGCGGCGGCGACCTCAACTGGAACCGCATCGTCCCCGGCACCAACCGCTCCGTCCTGCGCGGGCAGCGTCCCGTCATCCGCTCCGACGGCACCTTCATCCGGGACTACTTCTATGTCGAGG
>DASZVW010000373.1:0-6981 GCA_035546895.1 Polyangia bacterium | reverse complement strand
CTGGGCCAGCCGCACCTCGGTCCCCATGCCGAAAATGAGGTGGCCGCTCCCCTCGACGGTGCGCAGGTCGCGCTCGCTGTCGGAGCGGAGCACGTTCTCGCGCGTGATCGTCTGGGCGACGGTGCGGTTGCGGAGCAGCGCGAACGCCAGCCGCTGCGCCAGCTCGGCGAACTCGTCGAGCTGGGCGCGATCGACCTTCTCCTCCCGATCGGCGTAGCGCGCGAACACCGTCCAGCCGCTCTCGAGCTGGTAGAGCTCGACGACCAGGCGCTGCTGGCACCCCTGCGCGACCGCCGCGAAGCCCGGCTCGTGCGTGACCTCGTACTCGATCATCCGCTTGAGATAGAGCGTCGGATCGACCTCGCGCGCCTCGCCGCGGGGACGAACCTCGGCGGGCGCGGGGGGAGGCGGCGGCGACGGCCGCTCGCCCACCAGCGGCCCGAACGACGACGACGCGGGCGGCGGCGGGCTCGCCGGCGCGACGGCGGGAGACGGCGCGCGTGGCGGCGCGACCGGGCGGTACCACGACTTCTGCTCGACGCTGACGCAGACCTGCGTGGCGGCGCGGGCGGCGGCGTTGGACCCCAGACTGATCGCGAGCACTGCGAGAACGAGCCGGCGTGGCTTCATCAAGAGCTCCTTGGATGGACGCGGTCACCGACGTGGAGCGCGGACCGCGATGGCCGCCTCCTCGTGCAGTCGCGATGCCAGCCGTCGCGGCGCGATCCGCCCGCCCGAACAATCGTCGACTGTCAGAAAGCGCACACGACAGTGTCCGAGCCGCCCACACCGAGAGGCGCCGCACACGGGCCCGGCACGCCCGCGGGCGCATCGATCGCCGCGCCCGCGGACCGGCCCGTCCTGCGCGCAGCGAAGCTCGGCCGTGCCAGATCCTTGGCGCGGCTCAAGGTCTCGGATCCACGCAGGTCTTGACGAGTTCGTGTGCTCGTCGTCAAGATGGAGTCGTTCTGGGATTCGCGTCCGGGGGGCGGGTCTCGTGGTTGCAGTCAGGAAAGGTGGAAATGGAATGAATCCCCGCGCCCCGGTCGAGTCCGCTGTCCTCTCTCCCTTCAGCCTGGCGAGCTCGCCGCTGGCGTCGCCGCACGAAGGGGCCGGCCAGGGCGCGCGCCCGCTGACCGGCGCCCGCGACGAGATCCTCCTGGTGGAGGACGATCGGAGCATCCGCACCGCGCTGCAAGGGATCCTGGAGGACGAAGGCTACGGCGTGACGACGGCCGAGAACGGGCGGCAGGCGCTGGAGCGGCTGCGCTCGGGCGCCTCGCCCGCCCTCATCGTCCTCGACCTGCGGATGCCGGTCATGGACGGCTGGGAGTTCCGGGCGGCGCAGAAGAGCGATCCGACGCTGGCGCGGATCCCGGTGCTGGCGGTCTCCGCCGACGGCAGCGCCAAGGCGGCCGCCATCGACGCCGAGGCCTACCTGCGCAAGCCGCTCAGCACGGACGCCCTGCTCAACGCCATCGGGCGCATCCTGGGCGACGCCGAGCGGCAGGAGCTGCTGGGGAAGCTCGAGGAGGCGGAGCGGTTCGCGGCGCTCGGCCGGCTGGCGGCCAGCGTCGGCCACGAGATCAACAACCCGCTCGCCTACGTCTCGATGAACATCGACATGGCGGCGACCGACCTCGATCGGTTCCTGGGGCGCGACTTCACCGGCGCCGCCGCCTCCGAGGAGCTGGCGACGATGCCGACGCTCCTGCGCGAGTGCCGGGTGGGCCTCGACCGGATCCGCGACGTGGTCAAGGACCTCCAGCGCCTCTCCCGCCGCTCCGACGTGCGGCGCGAGAAGTTCTCGATCAACGATCTCCTCGACGAGTCGCTGGCGATGGCGCGCAACCAGGTGGACCACCGGGCGCGCGTGCAGAAGGAGTACGCCGACGTGGCCGGCGTGGTGGGGGACCGCTCGGCGCTCGGCCAGGTGCTGCTCAACCTGGTGCTCAACGCCGCCCAGGCGGTCCCCGAGGGGCGCGCCGGCGAGAACGTGGTGACGCTGCGGACCTACGAGCGGAACGGGCACGTCCAGGTCGAGATCGGCGACACCGGCGCGGGGATCTCGCCCCAGGTGCTGCCGCACATCTTCGATCCCTTCTACACCACCAAGCCGATCGGCGAGGGGACGGGGCTGGGGCTGGCCGTCTCCTGCCGGATCGTGGCCGACCACGGCGGGCGCATCGACGTCGAGAGCGAGCTCGGGCGCGGGTCGGTGTTCCGCGTCGTCCTCCCGGTGGCGCACCGGGCCGCCGAGCCGCTGCTGGTGGAGAGCGACGAGCCCGAGCTGACGCCGGTGCGGGCCCGGGTCCTGATCATCGACGACGTCCCCGCCTTCGGCCGCTCGATCTCGCGCGCGCTCGAGGAGCACGAGGTGACCGTGGTGGCGCGGCCGGACGAGGCGTTCGCCCGCCTGACCAAACAGACCTTCGACGTCATCCTCTGCGATCTCATGATGCCCGAGCTGGGCGGGCGCGGCGTGTTCGAGCGGCTCCGGGCGGAGTGGCCCGAGCTGACCTCGCGGGTGATCTTCATGACCGGCGGCGCCTTCACCGCCGAGTCGCGCGAGTTCGTCGAGCGGTCGCCGCAGGCGGTGCTGACCAAGCCGTTCTCGCTCGACGAGCTCCGCCGGGCCATCCGCGACATCCTGCGCGAGCGCACCGACGGGCCGAACTGATGAAGCGCGAGGCCTGGTTCGACCTGGCCCGCGACCTCGACTGGGACTTCTCCTACGTCCGCGAGGAGGAGGTCTTCCCGGTGGAGACCGCCGGCCGCCCCTGGCTGCCGCAGGCGGCCTGGCGCGGGTGGGACGAGCCGTACAAGACCACCTACGCCGACTACGTCGCCAACCAGAGCGAGAAGGAGCGCGCGGTGGCCGCCGTGCGCGGCGCGCTCGGCCGGGTCTCCGACTTCCAGCGGCTGCCGCGCGCCTGGCTCTCGGCGCTCAAGCTGCACAACGCGACGCTGCCGCTGGCCGAGTTCGCGGCGGTGATCGGCAACCTGCGCGCCGCCCGCTTCGGCCGCACGGCGGCCTGGCGCACCGCCGCCAGCTTCGGCGCGCTCGACGAGCTCCGCCACACCCAGATCCCGCTCCTGCTCATGCACCCGCTCCTCGCCTGGGACGAGCAGCTCGACTGGACGCACAAGTTCTTCCACACCGACAACTGGGTGGCCATCGCCGCCCGCCACCTGGTCGACGAGCTGATCCTGGGCGCCGACCCCGTCGAGCTGGCGGTGGGGACCAACTTCGTGTTCGAGACCGGCTTCACCAACCTGCAGTTCGTGGCCCTCTCGGCGGTCGCCCACGAGGTCGGCGATCGGCTGTTCGAGACGCTGCTCGGCAGCATCCAGAGCGACGAGGCGCGCCACGCGCAGATCGGCGGCCCGGTGCTGGCCAAGCTGGTGGAGACCGACAAGAAGCTCGCCCAGCGCCTGTGCGACAAGTGGTTCTGGCGGAGCTGGCAGCTGTTCGCGGTGGTGACCGGGTTCGCGATGGACTACCTGACGCCGCTCGCCGAGCGGCGGGCGTCGTTCAAGGAGTTCACCGAGGAGTGGATCGTCGATCAGTTCCTGCACACGCTGCGCGAGTACGGGCTCGAGCGCCCCTGGTACTGGGAGACCTTCCTCACCGCGCTCGACAACTACCACCACATGGTCTACGCCAGCGCCTACACCTATCGGGCGTCGGTCTGGTTCGACCTCGCCGTCCCCGGGCCCGACGAGCGGGCCTGGCTGCGCGGCAAGTACCCCGACTCGTGGCCGGCGTTCGAGCCGGTGTGGGCGCAGATCGAGGCGCGCTGGCGCCAGGCCGATCCCGGCAACGACTTCGCGGTGCACGGCGCGGCCATCGTCGGTTTCTGCGAGCTGTGCCAGCTGGTGCTCTGCAACGGGACGCCGGCGCGCAACAGCGCGGTGCTCGCCGAGCACGGCGGCCGGCGGCGGATCTTCTGCTCCGAGCCGTGCCGCTGGATCTTCGAGAGCGAGCCGGAGCGCTACGCCGACCACGCCGGGGTGGTGCAGCGGGTGCTGGAGGGGCGGGCGCCCGCCAACCTGCTGGCGCTGCTGCGGCAGACGTTCGGGCTCAGCTACGAGACCTGGGGGAAGGACGCCGCGGGCGGCGTCTACCCCTGGCTGGCGCGGGAGCGCGCGTGAGCGTGCTGCCGCTCTACGCCTTCGTCGAGGGGGACACCATGGGGGTGGTGGTGCTGGGCCGGCTCGAGGGGACGGTCGCCGATCTGGGCGAGAACCTCCTGCGGGCGGTCGGCGTGCGGGTGGCCCGGCGCGGCCCCTATCAGCTCCTGGCCGGCGCGCGGCGGCTCGATCCGGAGGCCACGCTGGCCGCGCAGGCGCTGGCGCCGCTCGAGCGCGTCGACCTGGTCTGGACCGAGGCGGCGCGCCGGTGACGTTCAAGCCGGCCCTGCGCGAGGAGGAGCTCTGGATCGGCGAGATGGCCGGGGTGAAGATCGAGGGGCGGCCGGTGCTGCTGGTGAACGTCGAGGGGACGGTCTGCGCCTACGAGGACCGCTGCCGCCACCGCGCGCTGCCGCTCAGCCTGGGGCGGCTGCAGGGGAACCGCCTGGTCTGCGCGGCGCACGAGTGGGAGTACGACGGCTGCACCGGGCGCGGCATCAACCCCGGCGGGGTGGCTCTCCGCCGCTACGGCGTGCAGATCGCCGACGGCGAGATCCGGGTCGACGTGAGCGACGAGGAGGGCGGCGATGTCTGAGCGGCTCGCCCCCGACGAGGTCGGGCCGGTGCTGCTGGCGGGGCCGGTCGCCGACGCGGTGGTGGCCGCGATCCGCGCCCGGACCGCGGGCGTGCGCGTCGACCACCACGGCGCCTACCTGCGGGTGGCCGCGCCCGCCCGCTGCGAGGTCCGCGCCGACGCCGTCGCCGCCGCGCTGGGCGAGCCGTTCCGGATCCCGCAGGACCTCGAGCGGGTGATGCCCTCGTTCCGGGGGCGCCTGGTCCTCACCGAGGAGCTGGCCGCCTGGGAGGCGGTCCCCCGGCCGTGAAGCCGCCCCGCAAGACCTACTGGCACCTGGGCGCCGGGCGGCGGCTCCCCAGCGACTACGAGATCGCCACCTCGCGGCTGCTCTACCACGTCGAGCGCGGCGGCTTCGCGCTGGCGCTGCCGACCTCCGAGTTTCACGCCCGCCACCAGCGCGGCTCGCGGCTGGTCTCCGACCGCTGGGACGAGCTCGCCGATCCCCGGGCCACCACCTACACCAAGTACGTCGATCTGGCGCGCGAGCGGGAGGCTTACCTGGAACGGCTGCTCGAGGCGATCGAGGCCTCGGGCCACGACCGAGAGCTGGCCGACGAGTGGGTGGAGACGCTGGCGCGGACGCTGGCGCCGTTCCGCTTCCTCGGCCACGGCCTGCAGATGGTGGCCGCCTACGTGGGGCAGATGGCCCCCGCCGGCCGGATCGCGGTGGCGGCGCTGTTCCAGTGCGGCGACGAGATCCGCCGCATCCAGCGGGTCGCCTGCCGGCTGGCGCTGCTCCGCCGCCGGCGGCCGGAGATCGCCGCCGAGGGGCGCGCGCTCTGGCAGTCCGACCCGCGCTGGCAGCCGCTCCGGCGGGCGCTCGAGAAGCTGCTCGTCACCTACGACTGGGGCGAGGCGTTCGTGGCGCTCAACGTCTGCCTCAAGCCGGTGATCGACGACCTCTTCCTGATCCAGCTCGCCGAGCGGGCCGATCGCGCGCGCGCCCACCTCGACGCGCAGATCCTCCGCGCGCTCCACGAGGACTGCCGCTGGCACCGCGCCTGGACCGAGGCGCTGCTGGCGCTGGCGGGCGAGAGCCGGCCCGAGAACCGGGCGGTCGTCGCCGGCTGGGTCGCCGCTTGGACGCCCGCCGTCGAGGCGGCCACCCGCGCCGCCTCGACGCTCCTCGGGGGCGAGCGGCGCCCGACGGCCGGACCGGCGACGCCGGCCAAGGGGGTGCCGCTTGGCTAACGGCGGCACCCTCCCCGCCGGCTGGCGCGCCGCCGCCTTCGAGCAGCTCGCCGACGAGAGCGAGGACGGGATCTGGGCCTGCGACCGGGAGCTCCGCTGCCTCTACTGGAACGCGGCGATGGAGCGGCTGTCGGGGCTGCCGGCCGCGCGCGTGCTCGGCTACGGCGTCCTCGAGGTGCTGTCGCGGGTCGGCGTCGGCGACGAGGGGGCGACCATCCGCGCGGTGCTCGACGGCGCGCCGGGGCTCTCCTCCGAGCGGCGCATCGCCGGCGGGCCCGAGACGCGCGCGCTCCGCCTGCGCTACCTGCCGCTCTACGCCGCGCCGGGCGAGGTGGTGGGGGTGGCCGCCCTGGTCCGCGACGTCACCGTCGAGGACCGCATCCGGCAGGACCTGCGCGAGACCGACGCCCGCTTCCGCAACATGGCCGACGTGGCGCCGGTGCTGCTCTGGATGTCGCGCCCCGACGGGCTCTGCACCTTCTTCAACCAGACCTGGCTGGAGTTCACCGGGCGCACGATGCAGGAGGAGTGGGGCGTCGGCTGGGCGGAGAACGTCCACTTCGAGGACCTCGAGGGGTGCCTGGAGACCTACCGGGTGGCGTTCAACGAGCGGCGGGTGTTCGAGATGGAGTACCGCCTGCGCCGCAAGGACGGCGCCTACCGCTGGATCCTCGACCGGGGGACGCCGCGCACCACGCCCGACGGGCGCTTCGCCGGCTACATCGGCTCCTGCATCGACATCACCGACTGGCGCGAGCTGGAGGCGGACCTGCGGCGGGCGATCGAGGTGCGCGACGACTTCCTCTCCGTCGCCTCGCACGAGCTGGGGACGCCGCTCACCACCCTCCGGCTGCACGTCGATCAGCTGCAGAAGACGTTCGGCGCGGCCGAGGCGGCGGCGCCCGGCGGCCGCTCGGTCGAGGCCCGCGTGGGCGCCGTCTCGCAGGAGGTGGAGCGCCTCAGCCGGCTGGTGGAGACGCTGCTCGACAGCACCCGCCTGGCGGTCGGCTCCTGGCGGC
>DASZVW010000372.1:0-12046 GCA_035546895.1 Polyangia bacterium | reverse complement strand
CGAGGCGGACGCCAGCCACGACGCCGCCACCCCCCACGACGCCGCAATCGAGGCGGACGCCAGCCACGACGCCGCCACCCCCCACGACGCCGCCACTCCCCACGACGCCGCCGTCGACGCGGCGACCACGCCCGACGCCGCCACGACGGTCGACGCGGGCGACGGGGGCACGACCGGCCCCGTCACCTACACCTTCCACGGCGGGCTCCCCGCCCCCTACGACACCTGGGACTGCAAGAAGCCGGCGGCGAGCTGCGAGATGACGTACGTCTGCACCGAGGGCGACCAGACGGTCGCCCTCGTCACCTACTACGATCCCGGCAAACCCAACGCCCTCTCTTTTAGCGTCACGCCCCCCGGCACCATCGTCCGCCTGCGGCCGCGCTGACCGGACGCCAGCGCGAGAGAGCACACTAGAATGGCCCTACGCGCGTGATCGCGGGATAGGCGAAAAACGCGTCGTCATTCCGGAGGATCGGGACGGAGGATCGGGACGGTTTGGTCGAGGGTGGGATGGTCGGCGTGGTCGCCAACGACGACGAATCGACGTTCACAGCTCCGCGCGACGATGAGGCGGCGCTGTTGGCGGCCTTGGCTGAGGACGCGGAAGCCATCGCCAGCGAAGACCTGCTCGATCGCCTGAAGTGACCCGCGGCTCGCCGTTCGGTTCGCGACCACGCGTTCCCTGACCGCATCTGCGCCAAGGAGCCCTGGAGGCGGCGTAAAATTAGTTGCATCGTTACTGCAACGATGGCAGTCTCGCTGCTGGAGGTGAGACCATGAGCGTAGAGCCGCACGTCCGGAGCGAGGCCGAGGTGAAGCCGCTGAACGTCGTGGGGGAGCAGATCCGCGTGCTCACCGACGGCGCGCGGACGGGATCGTTCGAGGTGTTCTTGCAGGAGGGGGAGCCCGGGATCGGGCCGCCGCCCCACTTCCACGCCTGGGACGAGGCCTACTTCATCATCTCGGGCGAGCTGGACGTCGTCATCGGCGCCGACCAGCGGACGATGAAGGCCGGCGAGCTGGCGTTCATCCCCGCCGGGACGGTGCACGGCTACCGCAACCGCTCGCGCGCGCGCTTCATCTCCATCACCTCCAAGGAGGGCGCGTCGCGCTTCTTCGCCTCCATGGACCGCGAGGTGGGCCTGCCGCTCGACCTCGGCAAGGCGGTGGAGGTGGCCGGCAAGAACGGCGTCTTCGTCCCCCCGCCGCCCCCGCCCCCGCCCGGCGCGTGAGGCGCTACGCCAGCAAGCTGCGCGAGGAGCAGGCCGCGGCGACGCGCGACCGCATCCTGCGGGCGTTCGTCGCCGAGCTGGGCTCCGGCGACGCCGACTTCTCGATCCAGCGCGTCGCCGACCGCGCCGGCGTCGGCGTCCGCACCGTCTACCACCACTTCCCCACCCGCGACGTCCAGATCGACGCCGTCGCCGACCTGATCGAGTCGCAGCTCGTCGGCGGCGAGCCCGGCCCCGCCGACCTCGCCGACCTGCCGGCCTACGGAGAGCGGATTTACCGGCGCGCGCTGGAGCACGAGGCCGAGACCCGCGCCTCGCTGGCCCCCGGCGTCGCCGAGCAGGTGCGGACGCGGCGCCGCAAGCGCCGGCTGGCGCGCGTGGACGCGGTGCTCGGCGAGCTCGGGCTGCCCGCGGCCGAGACGCGCCGCCTCGCCGCGGTGGTCAAGGGGATGGTCAGCGCCGACTTCGGATTCGGGCTGATGGACCGCTACGGGCTGTCGGCCGAGGAGGCGATCGCGGCGGTGCGAGAGGGGATCGCGGGGGTAGTCGGGGCGGCGCGGCGGCGCTGACCGGCGCTACTTCGATTCGAGCTTGTCGACGCGGCCCTCGAGTGCGTCGACGCGCGACCCGAGGCGCGACTCGCGTGCCGAGATCCTCGAGCCGCTTGGTCTCCCGCAGACGGCTCTCGCGGCGAAGCTGGGCATCCCCGTGCAGCGAATCAACGAGATCGTGAACGGCAGGCGCGGCATCAGGCCCGAGACGGCATGGCTCTTCGCGGGCGCGTTCGGCACCACACCCGAGTTCTGGATGAACCTCCAAGCGGCGCACGATCTCGCCGAGACGCGGCCGGAGAAGAAGATCGCGCGCATCGGCGGGCGGTAGCACGCGCTCGGGCAAGTCCGGAACGCCTTCGAGGTGAGGACGGACAGGCTCGCCGCGCCTGCTCCACGAATCGGCGCAAGCACGCACGTCACCCTGGCGAGAGCACCATCGCGGGGTCGCCCCAGCATTGAACGATTCCATCGGCTCTCAGACCGCACGCGAGAGGCCCGCCGGCGGCGATCCACGCGAACTGGCCAGCGGGAGGAACGGCGAGCTGCGCATAGGTGCTGCCCGTCGCGACACAGGCGACCGTCTGGTCGGCGTGCAGCCCGCAGAGGAACGCCTGCGCGGCCGCGATGTGCACGAACGTATCAGTCGTCGTCGGCGCTCCCTGCCCGCTCCCCGCCCCCCAGCACTCGACCGAGGCGTCGGTGTGCAGGCCACACGTGTAGTCTCCCGCCGCCGCAATTTCACTGAATCCGGTTGCGGTGCTCGGAACGTTCAATTGACCGGCGTCATTGCCTCCCCAGCAACTGACCGACCCGTCTGCCTTCAGTCCGCAGCCGTGTCGCTGACCCATCACGAGCTGCGTGAATCCGCCGGTGGCAGGCGGGAGTGTCTCGCCGGGATCCAGCTCGCCCCAACACTGCACCGTCCCGTCAACGAGAAGCCCGCACGTCCGGTAGTCGCTGGCCACCACGGCGGTGAACGTTCCTGCAGGCGGCAGGGCCTCTCCGTACCCGTTCGCGCCGTCTTCCCAGCAGCTCAGAGCGCCCCCGGTTTCAACCTCGCACCCATGCGCGTAGCCGACAGACACCGCCGTGTAGGTCCCCGTCAGGACCGGATCGCTGAAGTACGGTGTCCCGGCGGTCCAGCAGGCGGCCGTCCCGTCGTCGCGCAGCAGGCAGCCCTGCTGGCCGAGGCCGCCCAGGGCGACCTGCTTGTAGCTGCCGGCGGGCACCTGGGCCTGCCCAGCGCCGTCGTGCCCCCAGCAGACGACCCCGCCGCCGACCGCCAGCGCGCAGGCGTGACCGTCGCCGACGGAGATTTCCGTGAAGGTCCCGGCGGGCGTCATCCCCGGGAGGGGCTGTCCCCAGCAGGTGATGGTCCCGTCGGTCCGGATCCCGCAGGAAAACGCCCCGTCGAGACCGCCCACGGTGCCGGAGCCGACCTGGGTGAAGGTTCCAGCCGGCGGCGCCACCTCGTCGCCCGAACATTGGACGCTGTCGTCGGTGGCGATGCCGCAGACGAGAAGCGTATACGTCGAGATGTCCGTCGAAACCGAGCGGTAGGCACCCGACAATGAGCTGAAGGTCGTGAGAGGGTGCTGCTCCATCCAGCAGACCACGTGCCCGTCCGCGGCTCGGACGCCGCAGATTCCCAGCTCGCCGACGGAGATTTGCGAGAACGGGTCGGACGGTACGTCCGTATCCACACCCCAGCAGACCACGCTGCCGTTCGCGCGCAGGCCGCAGGTCTCCATGTTCCCGGCCGAGAGCTGGATGAACTTCCCGGCGGGCGGCGTCGACTCCCCCTGGCCGTTGCTCCCCCAGCAGACCGCGGTCCCGTCGGTGCGGAGCGCGCAGGAGTGCGTCTCACCGACAGTCACGGCCGTGACCGTATCCGGCGGCGGCTGCGACTCTCCCGAACCGTTGCTCCCCCAGCATTTGAGAAGGCCAGCCGGCGTCACCTCACAAGAGTGCGTTCCCCCGGCCGCGATCAACGCCGGCGTGCCGCCGTCGAAGGCGACGCCGCTACCCGACGGGGAGCAGGCGGCCAGAAGGACTGGTGCGACCGACACCAACAACCGAACTGTGCGAGACCTCACGCCTGATCCTCCGCTCATGCGGCATCCTAACCGACGCGGACTCCGACCGCGCACACTGCCCGAGCGCTTCGTCCGTCAAGCGCGGACGAGGTTGCGTTCGTCCTGCTTGGCCCGGTAGAGCGCCGAGTCGGCGCGCTAGAACAGCTTTTCGAGCCCTCTCCGGGCATCGACTCGGCGAGGCCGGTCGAAAGCTCCGGCTGCTTGGCCTAGCCTGATTGCACGGATACCGTGAATTCATTATACTTCTTTCATGATCGTGAGCTTCGCCGATGACGCGACGGCGGACCTCTTCCACGGTCACGAAACTGGGCGGGTGCGCCGATGGGGTGCGGACGCCAAAAGGATCGCGCGTCGAAAGCTGGACCTCGTGAATGCGGCCGCGAAGCTCGATGACCTCCGCGCGCCTCCAGGCAATCGGCTGGAGGCGCTCAAGGGCGATCTGGCCGGGCTGCACAGTATCCGGGTCAACGACCAATGGCGCATCGTCTTCAAGTGGAAGGACGGCGCTCCACACGAGGTAAGGATGACCGACTACCACTAGACCGGTCTGAGCTGGACGACAGGAGGATACAGATGATTCCCGAAAACAGAACTCCGGCCCACCCGGGCGAAGTGCTCTACGACGAATTCCTCGAGCCGCTGGGTATCCCGCAGACGGCTCTCGCGGCAAAGCTGGGAATCCCCGTGCAGCGGATCAACGAGATCGTGAACGGCAAGCGCGGCATCACGCCCGAGACGGCGTGGCTCTTCGCGGGCGCGTTCGGCACCACACCCGAGTTCTGGATGAACCTACAGGCGGCCCACGATTTGGCCGAGACGCGGCCGGAGAAGAAGATCGCGCGCATCGGCGGGCGGTAGCACGCGAGCGACGGAGGATTCACGCCGCGATCGAGCTCGCCGATCATGAAGCGAGTTTCTGAAGGATCGCGAGTTTTTCTGTGGATAACTCATCAGCGAGCGATTCTCACACTGACGCACGAAAAGACCGACCCTCATCTCTCGAAGAAGATGAGACCGAGCACGAGGGGCAGATCAGGAGTATTCATCAACGGTCGGACACGCAGCCTGAGTGGACCAGCGTTGGGGGGTCAGGTCATCGTTTTCATAGATATGGGGACCTGGACGGGATGTCCGGCTTTGCTGCCGGACCCCGGAGGCGCGCGGGATCGATCACCCGCGGCGCCGACGAGACAACGTGAAACCTGCGATAAGTAGCACGCCAAGCACCGATGCCGGAACGTCGCCTCCTAGCGCGCATCCACAGCCGCTTCCGCCTCCACCGGTAGTCGCGCCGGCACCGGCGTCAGGGGAGGACCCGATCGTATCGCCCGTCGAAGGTGCGCCGCCGCCACCGGCGCTCCCGGAGGTGGAACCCGCGGCGCCGCTCGCCCCGCCCGGACCACCGGATCCGCCAGCCCCGCCACGACCTCCGGTCGCGGCGCCGCCCGCACCGCTCGTGCCGCCCGCCCCGGTGCCCGTCGCGCCGCCCACGCCCTTTGTTCCACCGCTGCCACCGTGCCCCCCACCACCCCCACCCGCCCCGCCATCCGGCTGGGGCGGCGCCGCCCCCAACGTCACCGGCCGCAAGAACAACCGCTGCACGCCAACAAACGGCGTCGTATCCAGCCGCTGATACGACAGCACCCCGCCCGCCGCCGTCCACGACAGAGTAGGCGCCTGCACCTCCCCGCTCGCCGGCACGCCGCCGTCCACCGCCGCGGCCGGCATATCCCCGATCCCGCTCGGCGTGGACGACTGGCTCCCCGCCACGCAGTGCAAGTCCGCCCCCAGCAGACACCCGTCGAAGGCCAGCGTTCCGCCGCTCCCCTCGGTCCAGACCACGGCGTAGGCGCTCCCGGTCCACGCCACCGCCGGCGGGCCCAGCGTCGAGGGTGGGGACGCCTGCGCGATCACCACGTCGGTCGCATCGAGCCGCGCCAGCGTGGCGTCGACGCGCGCGGCGACGATGGCGGACGATGCCGGGCTGCGGTCGCGCCAGACCATCACCGCGCTGGTCCCGCTGCCGTCGGTGGCCGCGACTGGGACGTCCTGCACGTCGGTCCCCGTCGCGATCGGCACCACCCTCGTCGTGCCGGGCGTGGCGTCGGCGTTGACGACCAACCCGACCACATCGAAGTTGGCGGCGGAAGCTCCGGTGGAGAGCTCGGGCGCCTGCTGGCCGATCAGCAGGTACTTGTCGCCCAGGGCGACCCCTTGCAGGGTGGTCATCACCCACTGCCCCAGCTCGACCTGGGGTCCCCCGGTCTTGGCTGTCGAGGGATCGAGGACCACGCCGGCCGGCGAGACGCGGAAGTAGTTGAGCGCCTCGCCTCCGCCGTCGCGGATCACGGTGGCGACGAGGAGGTTCTGTCCGTTCCAGAGCGTGACAGCGGGGTCCCCGGTGTAAGCGACGCCCAGGGGGCCGATCCGACTCCCGACCGTCGCGCCGCTCGCGCCGGCGAGCTGCACGAAATCCGCCGCGGTGTCCGAGTCGGGATTGGTCGCGTAGAAGAGCATCAGCTGGCTGCCGGTCCAGACGACGGACGGATCGTAAGCAGGGTAGGCGGTGACCGATAACGGCGCGACCGTCTTGGTGAGCGCGCCGCCGGACACCGTCACGAACGCCCCGTAGACGTCCTGGTTGTAGTTCCCCTGCATGGTCAGGATGCCGCGCCGGCGGTCGTCGGTGTAGGTGACATAGACGCCGTTCGGCGTCGCCGCCGCGCGCGGCGTGGTCTGCTGGTTCGGCTGGCGCGTCACCGGCACGGCGTCCGTCCCCAGCAGTTGCAGGTTGGCGTCTAGCATCCGCAGCAGCACGCCGTCGGGGTTGGCGCCGTAGCCCGCGGGCTGGATCACCGCGGTCTCCGTCCGCGTCATCGCCACCGCGTACGCGCTCCCCGTCCAGGCGATCTGCGCGGTCTGGACCGAGGTGGTGGCCAGCGTCGACGGGCCGACTGTGGCGGCGACGAGCGGCGTGCCGCTGGCGGCGACCGGCTGGAAGGCGGCGCGCACGGCCGTCCCCTTGTCGGTCCACGAGCAGAGGTAGCGCGTCCCGTCCCAGATGGCGCCGATCTGCCCCACCTGCCCGCCGGCCGCCCGGATCTGGAACGCCGCCGCGTCGACCCAGGCGGCGTTGGCGTCGATGCGCCGCCCGTAGATCGTCACCGGCTGGCCGCTGGCCGACTGCTCGCCCCAGCAGAGGAACGCCCCGTTGCCGCCGTTCGAGGCGATCCCCACGCCCCCCGTCAGACTGGTGCCGGACGCGCCCGCCAAGTCCGACAGCGGCGTCAGCGCCGCGCCGTTCCCGTCGACCTTCATCACCTTGAGTCCCGAGCCGGTGGCCCCGGACTCGCCGACCGTCACCAGGGCGCCCCCCGTCACCGGCGCGGCGTTGCCGATCGAGCGCGTGACACCGTCCGCGGGCAGGGCGACCGGCGAACCGGCGGTGTTCACGACCGAACCGTCGGCTCCCACCCGGGTGCAGAACGGCGAGAGGCTGCTCGACGCCCAGAAGACCATGAAGCCGTCACCGAACGGGATGACCGAGAAATCGTAGACCTCGAACTGCCGCCCGAGCTCGACGACGATCCCGCCGGGCAGATCGGCCGTGCCTGGATCGAGGACGGTGCCGTCGCGGGTGATGCGCGTGCCGCGCACCTCGACGTCGCCCGCGCCGGGAACCCCCTCCAGCCAGAGCACCAGAGCCTGATCGCCGTTCCAGGCCGCCACCGGCTCTTCCAGGCTGACGAGGTCCGTCGGCGTCCCGATCGTCACCGGCAGCGGATCGAGCAGGGTCCCCTGCGGATCGATCCGCGCAAAATCGATCGAGACCGGCGACACCTGGAATCCCGGGAGGGGATCGTTTCTCCAGACGAGCAGCGCGCCCGGGCCGCCGCCCGCGATGAAGGGGGTCGTCTGTTGGCCGCTCTGCTGCGTGTAGACCACGTCGTCGACCGGCAGCTCGGCGCCGATGACCGGCGACGAGCCGAGCGCGCCGCTCATGGTCTCGGTGGCGGGCCGCGGCGGACCACAGGCGCCCGCTGCCAGCGCCGCCGCCACCACGAGACACTGGCACCAGTCACCCGCCGTGAGCATCGCGCCATGGTACCGCTTTTTTCGGGGCACCGTTTGCACCGACTCGCGACCCGGCGCCGTCGCGACGAGAACGCGCGCGCGACCCGCTACAACGCCGCGTTCCCCGGCAGCATCTGCGAGAAGAAACAGACCGGCTGCCCGGAACCGCCGCACGACGGGAACCCCGTCCCCATGCACCCCGGGACCGTCGCGCAGGCGCCGGCGGACGCGGAGCACGCGGGCGGCGGCGAGGCGAGATCGGAGCACGCCCCCCCGCTCCAGCTGCACACGCCGTATCGGCTGCTGCAGGCCGCCTCGGTCGTCAGGGTGGTGCATGAGACCGAGGTCCCCGTGCAGGGGTCGAAGGCGCCGATGTCGTGCGAGACCTGGCCGGCCTGGCCCTCGCAGCCGCCGTGCTGGTACCAGCGGTTCAGGTTGTCGCTCGTGGTCGGGCAGCCGGCGTCGACGCCCGTGGTGACGGCGGCGTCGGGGAGGCCGCTGGCCATGGTGCGCAGGCAGGCGGCGTAGGCCTCGACGTCGTTCTGCATGGCGGACGGGAAGGTGGCGTACTCGCGCGCGCACTCGTCGAGCGCGGCGGTCGTGCAGCCGCCGAACAGCCAGACCAGCGTCGTGCAGGCGGCGGGCGCGCCGCCGGAGGCGTCGGGAGTTGGCGTGGGGTGGCCGTCGGCCGGCGCGACGTGGTGGTCGGTCGCGGCGTCGGTCGTGCTCTTGCCGCTGCTGTCGCTGCTGCACGCGGGCGCGGCCAGGACCAGCGCCGCGAACATCCCCCAGACCAGGCTCTCAAGATTGCGCATGCCCGAATGTTGGGCGTGCACGCGTACCAGGTCCAGCAACAAGGTGGATTTTCCGACCGCCCCGTGATCACGGTCGCGAAAGCCGTGTTTAATCGATATCCGCGACGAACGGCTCAGCGACCGAGCCACGTCGAGTCGCGCCGGACAAAATGCGGGCGCGCACCGCCGACCACTCTTCGTCGGGAGATGGCTCGTGGAGCTCGTTGGCGTCGCGCCGATCCAGCTCGGCGCGCCAAGCAGCCTCCCAACCCCGATCGACGGGACCATCCAATCGGGCCAAGACCTCGACCACGATGTCTAGACGAGATCAGCCGCCTTCGTCCCCAGCGCTCTCGCCATCGCGCACCCCCTGCCTAGGTGGTGGTGACGTTCGTGCCGACGGCAAGGGCGTGACGGCGGCCGAACCTGACGGTGTTCAGAACCGCAGCCCGAGCTGGCGCGGCGTCCGGTCGTCGGCGACCGTGCGGCCGCCGAGCGCCGGCTTGGCCCGCCACTCCCGCTCGACCCCCGACGCCAGCTCCTCCGCCGTCACCGCCGCCGCGTCGACCGCCCGCGCCCGCTCGTCGAGCCGCCGGATCGCCCCCAGCCGCTCGCTCTCGCCCAGCTTGGCCCGCCCGAGCGCGTCCTTCAGCACCCGGATCGTCTCGTCGTAGACTTTCAGCGGGACCGGGAACGGGTGGCCGTCCTTCCCGCCGTGGGCCAGCGAGAAGCGCGCGGGATCGCCGAAGCGGCTCGGCGCGCCGTGGACCACCTCGGCCACCAACGCCAGCGCGAACAGCGTCCGCGCGCCGACGCCGGGGACCAGCATCAGCTCGGCGAAGTCCTCGGGGCCGCGATCGGCGACCGCCGCCAGCGTCTTCCCGAGCCGCCGCAGATCGATGTCCTCGGCCCGCACGTCGTGATGTGCGGGCAGGCGCAACCGCCGCAACCCGCCGAGCGCCGCCTCGGGGTCGCCGCGTCCCAGCCCCAGCACCTCGGTGCGCGCGGCGCCCGCGCGCCGGTCGGTCAGGTTGACGATCTCCCCCTGCGGGCGCCCCTCGATCGCCGCGTGCGGCGCCTCGACGAACCGGCCGGCGCCGGCGCGGTCCCACAGCCAGTGGTAGCGGCGCGCCTGGCGGCGGGCGCCGTTCATCCCCTGCTGCACCACCGTCCAGGCGCCGTCGTCGGCGACGATGAAGCCGTGCAGGTAGAGCTCGAAGCCGTCCTGCACGGCGGCGCTGTCGACCTTGGCCACCAGGCGGCTGGCGGTGCCCAGCGCCTCTCCGTCGAGCCCGGTCCGCTCGCCGACCGCCAGCAGTTCGCCGGGTGTCCTGCGCGAATGGGCGCCGCGGCCGCCGCAGACGTGCAGGCCGAGCTCGCGCTCCACCGGCCCCAGCCCGCGCTTGAGCGCGGCGAGCACGCTGGTGGTGATGCCGGACGAGTGCCAGTCCATCCCCATCACGGCCCCGAACGACTGGAACCAGAAGGGGTCGGCCAGGCGGCGCAGCACCTCGGCGCGGCCGTACTCGTGCGCGATCGCCTCGACGATCACCCGCCCGAGCCGCGCCATCCGTGACGCCAGCCACGCCGGCACCCGCCCGCCGTGCAGCGGGAGGTCGGCCGAGCCGGTGGCGACGGGCATGTGGCAAAGTTTGGCACGGGCGGCCCGCTCGCCCGGGCAAAAAGAAGGACATCGGAAGGCCGCGCCGCCGGGACTGAAAGAAGCGCGGCCCCATCCGTTGGGGCAAAGGGGGGAACGTGGGGCGCGATCGCGAGAGTGGCTCGGGCGAGGCTCGAGGAACGGGGAGGTCGGCGTTGCTGGAAGACGTCCGCCGCACCTACCGGTTCGTCGCCGGGGGCCGCGCGCACCGGCTGGTCCTCTGCCTCCGCGCGCCGGGCGTGCAGGCGATGGCGGTGTACCGGTTCGGCCGGTGGGTGTTGCGGCGGCACAAGCTGGTGCGGCTGCTGGGGCTGCTCGACCTCTGGTACCAGATCCTGGCCCTGGGCGTGGAGGTGGCGTGGGGGATCGAGATCCCGCGGCGGGCGCGTATCGGCGCCGGGTTCTACGTCGGGCACTCGGGCGGGATCGTCATCTCGTCGGAGGCGGTCATCGGGCGGAACTGCAGCATCTCGCAGGGGGTCACCATCGGCGCCGGCGGCCAGGGCGCGCGGAAGGGCGTCCCCACCGTCGGCGACGACGTCTACATCGCGCCGGGGGCGTGCCTCTACGGCCGGATCCGGATCGGGAACAACGTCAAGATCGGCGCCAACGCGGTCATCTATAAGGACGTCCCCGACAACGCGGTGGTGGCGCTCGATCCGGGGTTCCGGGTCCTCTCGCTCAAGGGGAACCACCCGCTCGCGGCGCCCGAGACCGCGGCGGGGAGCGGCTCCGGCGAGGCGTGAAGCGCCCCCCGCGCGCCGGGGCGAAGCGTGATCGTGGTAACATCCGGGCCATGATTAGCCTTCGCTTAATGTCCATTGGTCTGTTCATTACGGTGGGTTTGCCGGCCATTGCCGGTTGCTCGTCCGAGTCGTTGGCGCGCGCCGACGGCGGCGCGCCCGATCGGGCGGTCGGCGATCCCGCCGCCTGCGGCTGCCAGCTCGAGGGCTACACGCTGACGATCTCCTGGAGCTGCTTCTGCGCGTCCCACGACTGCGCGCCCCAGTACAACGTCCAGTGCTCGCCGGGCGTGCAACAGATCGAGGGGTGTGGACTGGTGGCGTATGCCGTCGAGACGATCGGGGGGCCCGAGATGTGGGTCTACGACGGCTCGGGGACGCTGGTCGGCGAGCAACTGGGGACCGACGACGGCGAGTTCGTCTGTCCGACCGATCCCGGCCTGATCGGCTTCCAGCTGCGGGCGGGGAAGTTCCCGGATACTTGCGACAGCGCCACCACCTGCACCTGCAACCCCGACGGCGGGGGCTGCGAGCCCCCCGACGCGGGCCACCCCATCAACCCGTTCTGAGCGGCCGCCCGCCGCCGCGTTTCAACGGCGCCGGCCGCCGCCGAGCTGGGCGGTGACCTCGGTGGTCGCCTCGGTGAGGTAGACCTTCTTGGTCCAGGCGGCGTAGCCGGGCAACGTCGCGCGGATCGTCAGGTGCTCGTACCGCAGCGTCGGCAGCCGGCGCGGCGCCTTGCCCACGGCGTGGCCGTTGAGGGAGATCGCCGCGCCGGCCGGCGACGAGTCGACGACCAGCGTGGCCGGGGGCCGGTGCAGGCGTTCGGTGATCGTCAGCGGCGAGCCCGCGTCGGCCGTCAGCGAGCGGGTGACCGTCTCGTAGCGCTC
>DASZVW010000371.1:0-18097 GCA_035546895.1 Polyangia bacterium | reverse complement strand
GAACGCGGTCCCTCGGTCCCGGGGAGCCGGCTGCGCTCCCCCTCTGGTGCCCCGACGCCAGACGCAGGAGGAACCCGATGAGTACGACCAGAAATACACCGTCCCCCGAACCGATCGCCTCGAACAGCTCTGTCAGCCAGGACGGAGACCCCCAAGGGCCCGTTCCGGCCCTCTCGCCCCCCGAAGGGGGGCGTTCACCGACCCGCCCCTCTACCTCCGCAGTGTGCGCGGCGGTGATGCGGAAGCTCGGAAACAGAGCGGCGCGGATTTTCCTCCACCTTGTGGATGGCCTGGCGGCGGGAGACGCGAAGAAGTTCGACGACCCGGGTCCCGGCTTCATGCCGGTTTCGGTGGACTGTCTCACGCGCGAGCGGAAAGGCGCGGATGGGGCCGACGCCGGCGGGCTGTACGCCGTGGCTCACAGGTTCGAGGTGAACGGGGACCTGGTGCCTGACCCCGACGTCGAGTTTTACGTCGTGGCGGACCCGACGGATCCGCTCGGGAGGGCCGTCTATCCGACAGCCATCGATCACCCGCCCCCCTTCGGCTATCGCCGCTACGTCGACTTCGGAAGCGACGGCATGCCGCAGGCGGTGAACAGGCGCGGCCAGGCCGACCTGGCGCGCTTCTGCGACGGCTGGATGAAGAACATCGCGCAGCAGCAGGGCATCAAGGTGCGCTCGTGAACCGCTGCGTCTGTCTCGGACTCGGCGCCTACGTCGACGGCGATGAGGTGAGCGGAGGGCTGCGCGTCGAGCCTTGCGAGTGTCACCCGCTCCCACCGGCTCCCGGCGAGACCGCAGCCGTGATCGCAGGCCTGCGCGTGGACCAATGCCTGCAGGCAATCGCCACGGTTCGCGATCTGCTCTGGCCCGACGGGAGCGCAGAGGCCGAATGGCATTCGGATCGGATCGAAGAGATCGCACGCGCTCTCGACTTCCTTCGGCCAAGGGCAGGGGAGGGGGACGGGCCCGCCACCGCGGCGGCGCCGGGGCGAACCGTAGCCGTGACCCTCGATAGGCTCGTCATCCGAGACGTCAACGTCGAGTTGCCCGCGAGCTGCCCGCATTGCGGACTCTCCTTCGAGCGGGAGCGCGCCGCCGCCCGAAGAGGGGTACTGCGCCACGAACCAGCCCTGCGCGATCGGGACCTACGAGGGGCGCCTGGTCATCGACGGGTACGCCCAGACGGCGAACGTCGACGACATCGGGCTCGTCACCGGCTACCAGTGCGCCGGATGTCGGACGACGCTGGTCTCCACGGAAGGCAAAGCGTTCCACCTCGGCGCCAAGGCGGGAGCGTAGCCATGGCCCGGCTAACCACGATCACCATCGTCCTCGACATCAAGGGGACGCCCGAAGACGCGCAACACGTCGTCGACAGCTTGCTCGATGCCGGGTTCTTTCAGGACGCGGTCAACGACCACGACGCGGACGCAGGCCCGCTGCACGTCAAGTCGGCTCTGATCACATCTTGCGAGCGTAAGCCGCCACGGCGCCGCAGCCACGCGGGCACGCACAAGTGGGCCGTCGTCCTAAAGACGCTTGCCCGCACCTGGATCCTCAATCTGTGGCGCGACACCGATGAGCAGGCGGCGACCGCCGCCCGGCAGCACTACCCGCAGGCGCAGATTCTGTCCGTCGAGCCGCTGTTGGACCCCGACCCCACTTGCGGTGCCTGCGGCAAGACGGTGGTCGATGGCCGCTGTCGCGAGTGCGGAAAGGAGGCTCAGTGATGCTCTCGTCAGACTCGGAAACGTTCACGTACACCGCACTGTTCCCGTTCGGCGGCATAGGTGCCGGCGCGCGCGGCTTCCTCGATGCTCAGCTGAAGACCTCCGGAGTCCGGGCGCGGTTTCTCTCGCTTGGGGGCATCGACTCTGACCCGGCCGCGTGCCGAGACTTCGAGTATCTGACCGGATCACCGTCGCTCTGCGCTGACGTCTCAACGCTGCAGCCCGAACAGCTCCTGGCCTTCGTCGGCAAGAGGGCGCCCGACGTCGTCTTCATGTCTCCGCCGTGCAAGGGGGCGAGCGGACTTCTTTCGCAGGCGAAGAGTGAAACGGAGAAGTACCGCGAGATGAACAAGCTCGCGCTGCACTGGATCGCGTTGATGATGCGCACCTGGGGCGACCAGCCGCCGCGCCTGGTGCTGCTGGAGAACGTCCCGCGCCTCACCACCCGCGCCGCCGCGATGCTGAAGGAGGTGCGCAAGATGCTCACCGCCGCGGGCTACGTCTGCAAGGACGGCTACCACGATTGTGGCGAGCTGGGTGGGCTGGCGCAGCACCGCCGCCGCTACCTCCTCGTCGCCCGCCACACGCGCCGCGCCGCGCCGCTGCTCTACCAGCCCGTTAGCCAGCGCGTGCGGGCATGCGGCGAGGTCCTCGGGCCGCTTCCGATGCCAGGCGATCCCGCCGCCGGCCCGATGCACGTCATGCCCAGGATTTCCTGGCTCAACTGGGTCCGGTTGGCGCTCATCCCCGCTGGCGGCGACTGGCGCGATCTCCCCGGTGTATTGGAAAAGGGGCAGGCCCGCCGCACGCTCTTCAAGCGCCACCGTATGGAGCAGTGGTCCGCCCCCGTCGGCACCGTGGGCGGCAGCGGCTCGAACGCCGTTGGCAACATCGCCGACCCTCGTCCCGCGGGAGCAACCTGGGGGGGCGGCGACCTCGGCGTCATCGGGTTCGACGAGCCCGCGGGGGCCATCCAGGGGGAGAGCTGGCCGCGCAACGGGCGCTTCAGCGTGGCCGACCCCCGTCTACAGCGCGGGACCGGGTTCGCTAACAGCTACCGCATCGAACCGTGGACCGCGCCCGCCGGTGCCGTCACCTCCGGCGGCCACCCGTCGAATGGCGGCGGCGCGGTCGCCGACCCGCGCGTGAAGCGCGCATTCGACCACGGCTACGCGGTCCTCGACTTCAACGAGCCCAGCCCGACAGTTGCCGGAGGTTCTCACCCCGGCCAGGGCGCGTACAGCGTGGGCGATCCGCGCTGGCGGGACGCCGCCGCCCTCGGTTGCTCGCCGCGAGCCGGGGCCTGGGGCGTCATCCCCTGGTCCGAGGCCGCCAAGACGGTCACGGGACACGGGCGGTTCGACAACGGCGCGTTCGCCGTCGCTGACCCGCGCCTCCCTCCGGGCGCGCCGCCCGTCATGGTGGTGACCGACCCGCGCAAGCCCCCCTCGGAGGTCCCGGTGATCATCGCCGAAGACGGGACGTGGCACCGCCCGATGACGACGCTGGAGCTGGCCGCGCTACAGGGCCTGCCCACCGTCTGGAACGGCAAGCCGTTGAAGCTCGACGGGAACTCGTCGAGCGCGTGGCGCGAGCGCATCGGCAACGCCGTGCCCCCGCCGGCAGGCAAGGCCATCGCCGAACGGATGTTGCTGACCCTGCTCCAGAACGAGACGCAGACCTTCTCGCTCGCCGGCGTCGAGACGAGCGTCTGGGTCGAGCCTGAGACCTTCGACCAGAAGGCGGCGTAGACGTGGACGCCGTGGAACGGGCGCTCGCGCTGCGCGCCTTCGAGCAGGGCTTTAGCCAAGGCGCTGACCCGTTGCACGGCCGGCGCCGTCACCGGCTCGAGCCGGCGACCCACGCGCACTGGAAACGCGGCATCGAGGCCGGCATTCAGGCGGCGCAGGCCGCCCGGGAGGCATTCGCGAGGGAGCTAGGCGAATGATCTCTCCGGCCGTCCAACGCTGGCGTGAGCGGCGCGACTCGTATCGCCCCGCTGGCGAGCCTATCGACCCTCACGCGTACGAGGTCGCCGTCATCCCCGACGACACGACTGCTCGCAAGTTCGTCGAGCGCCACCACTACGCAGGCACCTACCCAGCGGCCCGCTTCCGTCACGCTTTATACGACCGCCGTGGCGAGCTCGTCGGCGTCGCAGTCTTTTCTCACCCCGCCAACAACCGCACCCTGACGAACGCGTTTCCCGGGTCATCGACCGACGCCGTGGAGCTCGGCCGCTTCGTCCTCCTAGACAGCGTGCCTGCGAATGGCGAGACCTGGTTCCTGGCCCGATGTTTCCACCTGCTCCGACAGGATGTCGTCGGAGTGGTCTCCTTTTCCGACCCGGTGGCGCGCACCTCGCTGGCCGGCGCCGTTGTCTTCCCCGGTCACGTCGGCACCATCTACCAGGCGAAGTCCGCAGTGTTTCTCGGGCGCGGCGCGCGCGGCACGCTCCGCCTGCTCCCGGATGGGCGGGTCCTGTCGAACCGCTCCATCTCCAAGATACGATCTCGCGACCGCGGCTGGCGTTATGCAGCTGAGCTACTCGAGCGGGCCGGCGCCGCGCCGCTCGCCCCGAACGACAACGCCGCTGCGTGGCTGGCCATGTGGCTGCCGCGCCTGACCCGCCCTCTGACCCATCCGGGCAACCTCAAATACGCGTTTCCGCTCGACCGCGCCGCCCGCCGCGCGCTACCCCCGTCGCTACCGTACCCGAAGGTGCGAGCGCCGTTTCAACACCGCCTCTTTGCGTGAGGCCGATTCGGTCCGCCTCCCTGAGGCGGACGACGCACCACGCCGACCGTTTTCAGGACAGTTTTTCGGCGCATGCCACGACAACTCCTCTAACCCGTCGCAAAGGAGGGTAGTCCGATGCTGCCGAAGTCCTCCATGCCCCTGTCCCTACCGCCCCCTGTGGGCACCGGGGCCATTCCGCCACGCACCCGCCGGCACACGGGAGGCTCGGTCCTCTGCTTTCGCGGTTCCTCCCAGCCGGGACCCGCCGCGAACGCGGGCCTCGACCGGCGGGAGCTGGCTGCAGGCCGTCTGGGAGGTGCCCTGCGGGGCGCGGAAGGGAGTAGGGCGATGGAAACCACTTCGGCAGCAGCGAATGACGCCTCTTCTCCTTATGAGCGGTACGCCGACATCTTTAGCCTCGTGCACAAAGAGACACACTCGATCGCCGCGGCTCTCGAAATCGTCGACGCCTACCGAGCGCGGGAACAGCGGCCCGTGGAGACCGACATCGCGGCCCGGGTCATCGCCATCGCCGCTTCGCTCTTCTCTCTGACGCCCTGGCAGGTCATTCAACCCGGGCGCCACCGCGACAAGACATCGGCTCGTTACGTCGCCGCAGCCGTTCTCTCGCGGCAGCATTGGTCCAGCGGAAAAATTGCTGCGGTCCTGCAGTTGGAATCGTCCACCGTCCGGCACGGCCTCGTGCAGGTTGAGAGGAACGACCACCTCCGAGCGGCAGCCTGTACCGCGGAGCTCCTGCTTCTCGGCCTGGTCTGACGCCTGGAGCTTAAGAGGCCGTGGCGGCGGCCGCCGCCCCCCTAAGCCGGCCTAAAATAGCGAGCCCTGGTCGTCAGGGCCGCGTTCCGCGATGCATTTCGGGTCGTCGTTCTTCACGCTGTTCACGTGCTTCGATACGGCAGTACCGATCAGCACGCCCGATCGCGACGGCACCATCATCGCCTGGGCCGCTGCCGGCTCTCCGGTGAGCCAGTCGTCGAGCTGCGCCGCTCCGACGACCACCGGCATCCGATCATGCACGCGCGCGATCACGGTGTTCGGGCGGGTCGTGATGACCGAAAACGTGGGCAACGCTGCAGGCACGACCGAGAACTTCAGAAGACCACCGAGCAGGATCAGGCCATCATCAGGCGCGTGAAACCACGTGGGCGCCTCCCCGGTCCCAGGCCACTCGTAGAACCCGTCGGTGACGACCGCGCAGCGGTTCGTCACGAAAGAATCCCGAAACCGACCCATCCGAAGGGTCTCGCTTCGAATGTTAACCAACAGCCGGTTCGCGCCCGTCCGGTAGTTCCAGCGGGCCGGTCGGAGGACACGGCGATCGGCCCCGAACACGACGACCCATCCCACCGTGCTAGGCGCGACGTTGTAGCGAGGCATGTAGCTCTGCTCGTCCTCTGCGGCGACCTCCGCATCCAACGCCTCCGCAATATCCGCGAGGCGAGCCTTCCTGAGCGTGTAGCGAGCGCACATCGAATAACCGACGGTCGGAGGGCACGAGCCTTGTCGACCGCCGCCCAGCCTGTCAAACGATCCGCTGCCGCGACAGTTCCACTCGAGAGCTGCGATAGACTCACCCTCGACGCGATGCGTTCCATCGTAGTTCATCCCGACCACACTCCGCCGCGGCGCCCCATCGCCGGCGCGCGCCGACGCGCGCGCCGGGCAGGGGAGGCGGCTTCCCTCGGTGAGCACATCGATGGTTGTCGCCGATAGCCCTCCGTCGACAATCCGACGAGACCTGCTCGTCGTCGCGGGCGTCGCAATTGCCGTCCGCGCGCTCTACTTTCTGACCCGGTTCAGGAGTGACGCATTTTCACTGCCCATCGTCGACGCGGAGTTGTTCGACAGAACAGCTCGAGCGTTCGCTGCAGGGCGCCCCACCCACCCTGACGACTGGTTTTTTCACGGTGTCGGATACCCGACCATCCTCGGGGCGCTCTACACCGCCTTCGGTCCCTCAGTTCTCGCCGCGAAGGCCGTCCAGCTCGCACTCGGCGTCGCCACGCCAGTCCTCACCTATCTGGTCGCTCGCGAGAGCTTCGAGCGGCCCACCGCGCTGGTCGCCGGCCTCATCGTCAGCCTCTACGCGCCGCTCATCTTCCTGGAGGGAGAGCTTCTCGACGCGGGATGGACCGCCCTGTTTTCGATCGGTCTCGTCTTCACCACACTCAGAGCCGACCGATCCGATCGCTGGGCCTGGGGTATCGCGTGGGGCGCACTGGCTGCTGCGGCCGTCCTCACCCGAGCCACCTTCCTTCCCTACTGCCTCCTCGCTCTTGCCGTGATGGTCGCGCGCCGCGCGCGCGCGTCGCGGCGAGCGGGCTGGGCGCCGGTCATTACCGGCGCCTTGACGCTGGCCGTGGTCCTCTTCGTCGCCGCCTACGAGGCGCTGGCAGTCAGTGGTCGCTTCACGGTCCTCCCATCGTCCGGTGGGCTCAACCTGTACCTGGGTAACAACGCCGACCAGTGCCAGACGCTAGCGCTCCGGCCCGGCCTCGATTGGGACCTGCTCGAACGACTCCCTCGGCGGGAGGGTGTGCAGGGTATCTGGGCGGAAAATGACTGGTTTCGTCGCCGCGCCGTTCATTTCGCGCTGCACTCGCCGGCGAGCTTCATGGGAGGTCTCGCGCGAAAGGCTGGTGCGCTACTGGTGTCGCGCGAGATTCCGAGGAACCTAGACGTCTACCTCTTTCGGTCGGACTCGCTCGTGCTTTGGCTCGGCCTATGGAAGCTGGGCGCCTTCGGCTTCCCCTTTGGTGTCCTCTTGCCACTCGCCGTCCTTGGTGGCGTCGTCGATCGCCGCCGAGTTCCGTGGGCGATTTGGCTGATGCTCGGCAGCTACGCGGCTAGTCTCATAGCCGTCTTCGCGGTCGGGCGTTATCGGATCGTCCTGGTTCCGGCGCTCGCGATCCTCGCCGCTGCCGGTATTAGCTCCATCTTGCGCGCCTTCCAGACACGCCGATGGTCTCCACTGCGCGCCGGCCATGGCGTCGCGCTGGTCGCGCTCATGCTGACGGCGGTTCCCTGGCGATATTGCGGTGAACGAGTCGATCTCCGGGCCGAGCTGACATACCTGCTAGCCGCGGCCCATGAGAGGAACGACGAAACGGACACCGCCGAGCAGGGCTACCGCGCAGCCCTTGCTATCAATCCGGCCTATTTCGAGGCGCGTCACGATCTCGGCCGCCTTCTGATGCACGCCAACCGGCTCACCGAGGCGGCGCAGGAGCTGCGGACGGCGGCCTCCTTGCGGCCGGACCACGTTCCCCTGCTGCTGGATCTGGCCGTTTGCCTTGGCCAGACGGGGCAGCTGGATGAGTCCCTGGACGTTCTCCGTCGCGCCGAGGCGCTCGACCCGAACAACCCGGTCATCCACAACGATCTCGGGATGGTGTTCGCGAATCGCCGCGATTTCACTCAGGCGGCAGAACAGTTCGCGAAGGCCGTGGAGCTCGATCCGGCCTCCGAGACCTTCCGAGCGAACCTTAAGCGCGCTGAATTCGACGCTGCAGGCGGACAGGAGCCGCCTCCGGGGCCGCCGTAGCGACCCGGTGACCAGTGACATCAAGGCACGCGGCCGGTGTACCCCTGGAACGTCGTCAGGATGTCGGCGAAGCCCTTGTCGTGCTCACATGTTCCGTCGAGCGCGACTGTCGAGGCGTACATGTTCGTGATGCCACCGCTCTCCTTGTCGACCGCGTAGTGGACGTAACCGCACCGCTTCCACTGCGAGCCGCGTGCGTCCGTCCACTGGCACTTCAAGATGCGGGCCGGGAGTCCCTTCGTCTGTCCTTCGCTGAACGTCTCGCATGTGAAGTCGCGACACGAGGTCGGTTCACAGTGCTCGGTCTTGAGACCAGCTATGGCTGCAGCGACGGTGGGGTCAAAGGCGGCGCTGTCACTACTGTCGCCGCCGCCCTCGGCGCGGGTGTACGCGTAGTACGCGATGGCGCCGAACACGATCGCGACGACGAGCGACACCGCCGCGCGGTTCCGTGGAGTTGGCCGAGGAGCGGGAGATGTGATCACGGGAGGCACTCGTGTGAGCTACATTACCCGATCGGATCGGCTTTGCGGAGGCCCCACAGACGGCTCCGTTTCTACGGGCAATACGAGTAGCTGATGTTGTCGAAGTACTGCGCGTTGTCGGCGTTGTTCATGGTCCAGCTCACCGAGACCACGTTCGAGAAAGATGCCGGCAGGGGGTAGGTAACGAACCCTCGGCCGATGGTCAGGAAGTCGATCATCGTGGAGACGCTGCCGCCGCCGGGCGTCACGCCTGTGAAGGAGTAGATGATCCCGGGGTGGTTGTCGTTGTAGGCGGACAGGTCGATCTTTACCAAGGCGAACGGGCTCCCGTCGGTCCGGGCGAGCGTCGTCGTCGAGTTCCAATCTGCATCTATCGCTGTCGTGTTGAGATACTGAGCGGTAGCTTTCGGACCGACGGCATAGAGCGACTGCGTGCTGTTCGTGAGCGTGAAGCCGTTGTGCACGTAAGGGATCGGCAGGGCCTGAAATGTTCCGTCGAATGCGAGGTCTTCGAAATCGAGAACTCCAGTAGTCGTCGAGCAGCCCGCGTCGACCGCCTTGGATCCGGCATGGCCGCCAGCAGCGCCAGCCATTCCCCCCGAACCCGCTCCACCCGCGGCGCCGGCCACGCCGCCGGCCCCCCCGCCGCCGGGCCCTCCCGCGCCTCCACCCGAACCGAGAGCACCACCGGCGCCAGCCATTCCGCCCGCACCCACGCTCCCACCGCCTCCCGCCCCGCCGCCGGCCCCTCCGGCAGCGGCTGCGGCGCCACCGACACCGCCGGTGCCCGCGTGTCCCGCCGCCGCAGCACCGCCGCCACCGCCGCCCCCAACACCACCGGTTCCGCCGGGAATCTCATCGCGCGTAGGACATGCCAGGCTGGCGAACGCCAACAGGGCCCAGACGGGACCGACGATCCAGCGGATTCGATGGTCACGCGAGGACATAGCGGCTCCCGCTGGTGAAGAGGTTGCCCCGCCGAATCCGAACGCCTTGAGCATCGAGCCGAAACCCGCGCCGCTCGAGTACCTGCCGGGCCATGTGCCCGATCAGCTGCTTCCAGCGGTCGCCCCGAATTACGGCGCCGAACCGGTCGAGCAAAAATGGAGCCAGCGGCTCCACCGCGGGACGCTCGAGGAACGTCGCGGTCTCCATCCGGATCACGTTCTCCGGCTCCGTAAGGAACTCCCAGAGCTGGCGACCCATCTTCGTGTCTGCGATGTCCGCGAAGGTTCCGGCGTCGTACGGCTTCGGTGCTCCGTACTTGCGCTTGTAGACGTCGGGGAGGTTCATACAGCGTATCTGACATAGCTGTTTAGCTATGTCAACACCGCGGTGTCTTCGTGCCCGAGGTCACGGACGCGCCGTCGTCCGAAGGAAAGTGCCTCGACTTCATTGACACGTCCAGGTGGTCGTTGCTGTGTCGGTGCTCGCAAGGCCCGTATAGCCGCCCGGACAATCGGAGTGACAGTTCACCGTCTGAATGACGGAGGTTGCAGTTGCTGCGCAGGAGCAGGCGCACGACGGATCGCTAACTTGCTCACATGCGCTTTCGCACGATTGGAGGGACGTCGGGAGGAGCTGAGCACATTGCCCTCCTGGCACGGTGTACGAGCTGTTCACCGGCGCGGCGGGAGACCCGGTTGGCAGTGTGTAGCAGCAGGCAGATTGGCACGTCGGATCGGTCGTACAGCACGTCTGGCTCGAGTAGCCGGTGTCTGTGGTCGTCTCCGTGATGGTCACCGTGCCGCCAGCGGCGCCAGCGCTGCCAGCGGCGCCAGCGCTGCCAGCGGCGCCACCCGCCCCCGCCGCGCCCGGAGCGGTGCCTGCCGCTCCAGAGCCTCCACCGAACCCGGCGTTGCCGCCCGCTCCTCCGCCGGAGACCGACGGAAGGGGTGTTAACACGGGGCTGATCACCGGCATCCCGGCCGCCGACACGATCAGCCCCGATTCGCTGAACTGCGTGAAGCCAAGAGAGTCGACACACACCGTGTAGGTGCCGGCGGGAACCTGGACGGTCGCGGGCCCCGATCCGGCGGTCGTGCCGACAACCGCTCCGGCGACTGAGTCGGTCCGGATCAACGTCAGGCTCGAGGGACCGTCCGGCGGTGTGACGGGCACCGGTATCAAGTCCTGAGTCATTGTTTGACCGGTCGAGGATTGCCCCGTGGCGAAGTGCGGAATGACCACGCAGTTCCCAAAACATACGGACGTCCAGTGGTCTACGACGTTGCCGCCGCAATCCTTCGCCAACCCGATCAACTGCTCGGTCAGCTCGAGCGCCGGCAGAATCTCGAACGGTTTCCCGAAGCCACTCAGCACCGCACCGAGAGGCGCTCCTTCCGAATTGGAGAGCAGATAGACGACCGCGCCCAGCGTTGCATTCGTCGTGGTTAAGTGGGACTTGGCGGTTGTCCAGGCCGTAGAAAGGGAACGCAGACAGTCGGCCGGATCGGCGGTGTACTGTTGCACTGACACAGGCCCCCCGACCACGCTCGGAAGCTTCGATGGGTCCATCTCGACGAGAGCGTTGGCGGCCGCCTGGACGAGCGTCAGGACATCATCGGGCGAGGCCGGTTGGGGCGGAGTCGGCAGGTTGGCCAGCGTCACGGAAGCGGATACCGTGCTGGCCGTTCCCAGGGGGCAGCCTCCCGCGATCGCAACCGTCGTCGGAGAGCCGCTCGCCCGCGCGGAGCGAGGAGAGACTCCGCCCGCAACCGGCGGGCCCGTCAGAGGCACAAACTGCATCGGGTGCCCACCCGCCGGATCCGCAACGATCAGGAGCGCTGTCCCGACGACGCCGGGATCAGTTCCGAGCGCGACCGCGACATCCGAAAGAGGAGAGCCGCTGTCCTCATCGATCAAGGCAACACTGACGTTGAGCCCGTTCGCAGACAGCGACACCCTTCCGGTTGCGTCCGTGACGCCTGACGCCGGAGTGCCCGTCCCTTTGCCACCCGAAGCACCCGAGCAGCTCGCCGCCAAGATAATGGGCAATGCGAGCGCCGAGAACAGCCACCGACTTCCCATGACAACTCCATCTGGTTTCACCCTTAGAGTCCTCGATTCGTGGGGGCGAGCCTGCGTCCCAACAAGATCAATGCCTCAGTCGCTCTGCGCGGTAAAGCCCTCCGCGGGTCACAGTGTGCTGAGGGTCCGGCTGGGAACCGCACGGCCGGAATCGCGGGGGAGTCCAACATAGCCTCGCTCTGGTCGAGGGCCCGCTCCCCGGATCAGCGCCTCCGATCCACGTGGTAGCTGATCTCCTGGTCGCAACTATGGTAGAGGTTGCAACATGCTGAGCTCCCGAGGGTGGTTGAGTGTGATGTTGATGGGTCTACTGGTTGGCTGCGGCGGGAGTCAAGGGGGCACCGGAACTGGCGGGGCAGGGGGCAACGGCGCGGGCGGAACGACACCTGCATCGGCTTGTGGTGGGCAAAATCGCCAAGTCGCGTGCGCTTGTGCGAATGGGCAAACTGGGTCACAGGTCTGTCAGGCTGACGGCACCTTCACGAGTTGTCAGTGCGGGTCTACTACTCAGTTAGACGCGGGCGCGATAAGCCAACAAGACGCCGCGGCGTCGACATTGACTCTACGTGGTTTGTGCGAAGGCCCCTCGATCGGAAATACCGGAGCCCACGCCTATGTCCTTCGTGCGCTGATAACCGGTCCCTCATTCGGTGGGAGCATCGAGGACATCCAACCGGCGCCACTGTCACCTCAGTCGTTTCCCATGATGGGAACGGTCAATGACACCGGTGGGCTTAGCGGCACGATCCAGCTTGCCAGTGGCGTCACAAGCGTGTCTGCCCAATTCGGGGTCGATTCAGCACACAGCTCTCTCTTGAAGCCTGCCTATACGGCAACAGTGACTGTCGGAGCTGGGGCAACTGCCATGTCGGTGATGTTTGACGACATTACCTGTGTTCCAAGCGACGGCGGGATTACGACGTTCTAGCAACCGAATCCTCTAGCCCGGCATACGACCGGATCAGCATCTCCCAGCTGAAGCGCGCGACCCGTTGATGCGCGAACCGGCGACGCGTCGGGGACGGTTCATACAGCATGTCTGACATAGCTGTTTAGCTATGTGACTCCGGCAGTGTCTACGTGCCGAGCGTCACGAACGCTCAGTCGTTGCCGTGTTATGCTCCTCATTCGCCTTCTCGCCCGAACCGAATAGTGGAGTTTTCGATGACGCGTTCCGATCGAGTAGTCCGTTACGATCCGAAGAACCACCGGTCGGTCGTCGGCGATTTCCGAACCGCTGAGACGACCATCGCCACGCTTGCCCTCGACCACGTCTTGGAGGTCCGGATGGTGGCGCACAGGCCACCGTGGAATCCTGAGGTTTCTTTCGTCGCTTGTTTTGCTTTCGATACGGAAGTCGCTCGGGAGGTTGCGCGCGAACTCCGTCGGACCATTTCGACGTACACCGCGAGGAAGGTGGAGCCCCGTGGGCCGATCTTGCCCAATACGGAGACGCTGGAGGAGGGTGAAATGGATGCCATCCTGTTTACTGAGGGTGACGCTCCCCATGTGCGGGTGGACGCGGAACAGGGCGGCGATCGGATCTGGATCTACGTCGGAGCGGCCCACGAATCGCTGCAGATCACCGTTCAACTTGGCGGTGCAATCGCTCTGTGGAAGTTCTTCGCCGAGGGTGCGCTTGCGCCGGGCACGCGATTTCGTTGGACCTAAGCCGGATTGGGCGCGGCCGGAAGGAGGATGGCCACCGAAATGGAGATCGCCGCGCGCGCCGTTGTGGGCGGCGGGCGCGGTCAGACGAATACTCGGGGAGAGCTGAACTTCTTCTTCAGGTCCTCCGCCTCGTCGTCGTGCTGCACCGGCGGCAGCTGGTCGACGTCGTCCAGGTGATGCTGAGAGCCGCCTCACGCCGTTCGCACGGCTGGCCGCTCTTCCGGTGTTGACCTCCACCGTGGTGCCCGGTCCCTCGTGCCCCGCGGGCGGGGCGGGGACCGCCGCCACGACCCTGGCAGCCTAAGGCTTACGACGCTGGGGCGGCGTCAGATCGAGGGGGAAGGCCCGGAACGGCATCTCTCCTCGCTCGAGCTGAGCGCGCACTCTCTCTCGCGCTTTCTCCGAGGCGAAAGGCTGGAACAAGATCATGTTGCCGACGGAGAAAGACGCCGGCGCCTTCTTCGGCACCGTCAGGCCGGCGAGCGGATCCGTCCCAGGCCGTCTGACGAGAAACCGTGTGGCGTTGAAGGCCACATGGCGGTTCACGACGTCCGCCGACCCTCGGTCGGCCGTGATCCGGCCCGACTCGGCGGGCATGTCGGGTCGGAACATCAGGAGGGCCCGGTACGGATCGATCGGGAACACGAGTTGCGGAGATCCCGCGACCCCCTGCGCGTCACCCGGCTCGTCGATGTCCTGCCCGACGTAGCCGACCGGCTCGTCGGACGTCAGGAGCAAGGGCGCGCCGAACTCGAGGACCATCCACGTGCGTTGGGCGATGAAAGGCACCATATCTAGGGCCTGCTTCACCAGGATGTCGAGGTGCAGCTTGGCGGCGCGCTCCGCCATCAGCTCGTACTGCCCCAGGCGCGCGTACTTGGCGACGTCCGCCATCTGCTCGTCAGTGATCGCCTCCCCGCGTTTCTCGAGGTGGCTCCGGAGGGACTCGGGCGTAGCGAACTCGGCGATTGCCTTCGCGGCGGTCTCGTGCTGGTGGACGATGTCGCGCCGGGTGCCGGGCCCGCGCACGCACTGGAACGCGAGAAACAGGCTGATCGGCGCGCGCCTGCCGGGCGCGTCCAGCGAGTACCCATCGTCGAAGACGCGCTTGAAGGCCGCGGCCGCCGGGCCCTCCACGTGGGTCGCGAACATCTTCTCCAGGGAGGCGTTGCGCCCGTCCTCCGTCTCGACGCTGTAGAAGTGCTTCTCGCGGAGGACGTTCCGGGGCTTCGCGTTGAAGAACTTCGAGGGGTCGTCGCGGTCGACGATGTCGACGCACCCATCGACCGTGAACCGCTCTATGTAGAACTGAGGGAGCGTGTGGTGGCGCTTCGGTTCGCTCATCGCCCTGTATGAATTCTGCCCTATCGAGTTCGGGACGCGAATGCCCGCGAGAGTGGGTCGGTCCGTTCGCCGCCAGCACCATTGCGAGCGGGCGGAATCCGTTCGGTATGGCTGTCTGCCGACGACGGGTGCGCCCCGAGACGTCGCGCGTACGCCCTAACCCGACGGTTGTCGCTCGCGGTCCGAGCTGGTCGCGGCGCCTGCCGCGAGACGTTTGGGTTTCTCTCGTCAGGCCGGATCATCAGGGGGCTTCTTCTCCCCAGCTTGCGCGATCGCCCTCCTGAACTGTCCTCGTTCCAAGACGCTCTCGCACACGGGCCCGAGCCGCCGAGCGGCCGGTAGGTGTTCCAAAACTCTGGACCGCTCTCCGACCGTGGCCATCAAAACGATGGTACCTGACGTCCGTTCAGTGGCAAGGCCGACGCGCGCGGTGGGGGCAGGGCTCGACGGGCCAGGTCGGGCTAGCGCAGCTGGAGCGACAGCATCCGTAAAGTCCCCGATCGAGCGGTCGACCGGTATCGGTCCGCTCGGCGCGGGAAGTTATTTCACTGCGGCGAGAAATCCCTCGGCTTGTTCTTCGTATTGTCGGCGGAGATTATCAGCGCCGTCGCTGCAACTACGAAGGCGCCACGAAGCTCGGTTCTGGAAGTCGCCGGTGTCTGATCGAGGAGGCTAGGATGGACAACAGGAAGGTCGCGTGGGTGCTGCTCGCGGGAGCGGCGGGGTTGTTGCTGGCCGGGTGCCCGAAATGCCCGGTCGGCGAGGCATATTACAACGTCGCGTGGACGACCTCCCCTGGTATAACCGGGCAAGCGAGCATCGACAATAGCCAGTGGTATTGCGTAACGAGCGTCCAGAACGGCACCCTGGGTGTCGCACCCTGTCCCGTGGCGACCAACGCTGAGGGGTTCAGGTGTCCTGGTGACCCATCCGGGCTCCAAGGAATAGACTTCAGGAACAACAAAGTGCGAATTCTGAGAGCTTGCCCGGTGTCGGGCCCTTGCAGTCCGGTGATCGGAGCGTGGATCGATCCGGACAGCGGGGCACGAACTGATATTTCACAAACGACGATCGACACAGGTGTAATCGACGGACAGGGGGTTCTGTGCTTCACGTCGAATGGCGCGACTACATCGGTAGCGGTGGAATGGTACTTTCCAGACACAGAATGCGCGAGTTCGTCGCCCAACCCAATTCCGACCGTTGGGGGCAGAGTGCAGACTTGCCCAGCGCCGGGCCCGCTACAGGGTACATTGAGTTGCAATGAGACAAGCACGTTTAGCTGCGGCGTGACCGGAAGCCCAAACGGGAAGGCTTGTTCTTTCCCCGCGGGCACGGTTGGACTCTGTCCGACGAACGGCCCTGGCGCCTGCGCGTCGTTCAGCGGCTGTGCATGTTCTTGTGTTACGAAGGATGCTTGCGGGAGTATTCAGTCGTCCTGCGACTGTCCTGGTGGCTGAACGTCCCTCGGCGGAGGCTGGACCGGCGACCCAGGCGCCGCGCGTGGGAAAGAACTGCCTCCATCGCCTGAACGCGTCCGAAGTGGGCGCCGGCGGTCGAGCAAAGCGGATCGACCGCGCGGCGTCGCCGTCGCCCCAGGCAGTTGACAGAAGATATATTATCGGCAAAAACACCAATACTTATAATATGTTAGCTAGTCGTCTGTTAACAGAAGTCGGCCGCGGGGGGTCGCGCCGTCGGGTGACTGGTACCTCCGGTAGCTGAACCGTGGCAGGATCGCTTCCTGGTCCGCAAGACAAGGAGCTTCGATATGTTGTTTGGTCGCGTTCGCGTTCGAGAGATTGAACAGGTGGGTCCTTCGACGGTCGGCGAGATGGAGGTTTCACCGGCCAGCTCGCCGACGACAGACACGAGTGACGGCGCCTGGCTGGCCACGAAAATTACTTTCGGCGTTTTGGGTCTGGTGGGCGTCGGCGCGTTGGCTGTGATCTTCTGGCCTGCGTCCACAGTCGCAACCGCTTGTGGCTGCACGCTGGCAGAGGCCGCTCGAAAGCTCGCCAACGCGCGGTGGCATCCCGCGAATTCCTAGGGTTCTGAGTAGCAGGCGCTGCCGAGGATCGGCGACGCGTGGCGAGACATTTCTTCTCCGCGGTCCGACGCCGAATCGTGCCGGCGATCTCCGGGCCTCGATCCCCCGTGCGTCACGCTGACAACGGAGGCCCGGAACAGCGGGGCCTGAACAGACGAGCGGTATTGCGACTACCTAACTGCATCCGCGAGAAACGTGTCCGAAGGGGCCAACGGGCATCGCGCCCGACGGGAGACTGGATGGCGACCGACTCGCAGATGGTGGCGCTGCTGAAGAACACTGGACCTGCCGCGTGACTGCACGCGCCGGCGTCATCGTAGTGATTGTTTCAGGCCTCCTCGTGGCTTGCGAAAGACGGCCGCAGAGTTCGGCGCCGTCGGTAAGCACAACGGAGCCGGCGCCGGCTCCGGCCGCGGCGAAGACCCCTGTCCTCCTCCTTGCGCTCGCCGCCTTCAAGAACGACGAGCTAGTCGAGTGTGACGATCTGGAAGGGACCGGGCAGATCAAGCCAGGCGCCGACATCAAAGCGGCGAGCGACCAGTTGTGGGGGGCCTTCAAAAAGCCCAAAGACTCCACCGTCGTGACCACTCGGCTGCAGCGTAAGTGCAGCGAGCAGTTCCAGGATCGGAAGCCGTTCGCGGTCTGCTCCAATCCCTTGATGGTGAAGGACGTACCGGGGCTTCACGTCCGGATATCGCACTACTCGTTCGCCAACGTCTTCAGAACCGACGGGCTGATGAGGGAGTGCATGCAGCTGGGCGGAGAGTGGTCGGCGATGTCGAGGACGTCCGATGAGTTTCGCGAGGCGGAATTGCGATTCGACACCCTCGAGGCTCAGAAACAGGTCAAGACGCTGATGCGACAAGCGCAGTGAAGGTTGGGCGTCCAGGGAACAACAGAGGGGAGAGACGATGGCCACCGACATGCAGATGGTAGCGTTACTGAAGAAGGATCTCACCGATTCGGAGCGAACGCAGTTCGACCTGCAACTCGCGCAGCACTCCAAGAATCCGACGACGGCGCTCATCTTAAGCTTGCTGTTCGGCTATTTCGGGATCGATCGTTTCTACGTGGGCGACATCGGGCTCGGTGTCCTGAAGATGCTCACGCTGGGGGGGTTCTTCGTGTGGGCGCTGATCGACCTGTTTTTGATCATGGGCGCGGCACGGAAGAAGAACCTTCGAATGGCTGAAGAGGTCAGAGCCTCGATCGTTTCCATTCGCAGAGGCGACCGCATGGGCGACGCCTAGGCTGACGCCCAGTGACGATCTCCTTGTCGCAGGACGACGCGCCAAGAAGGGCGGACCCATGGACTTTCCGCTTCCTCCTTCGTTGGGTGATCATGGGCGCGCTGGCGTGCAGCAAGCGCGAGCAAGTGCCAGCAGCTACCGAGCCTCTTCCGGAGGCGACGCCGCATGAACGAGTGCTGTCAGTGCTGCAGGCCATCGCTCCCTCCGACGTTACAGTGAGGCAATCGC
>DASZVW010000370.1:0-5733 GCA_035546895.1 Polyangia bacterium | reverse complement strand
TGGACCGCATGAAGCTGGAGCTGGTGAGCCACACGCTCTGTCCATACGTGCACCGGGCGGCGGCGATGATCCACGAAAAAGGGGTCCCCTTCGAGCGGCGATACATCGACCTGGCGGCCAAGCCCGACTGGTTCCTGGCCCTCTCGCCACGCGGCAAGGTGCCGGTGCTGCTGGTCGACGGGCGGCCGCTGTTCGAGTCGCAGGCGATCGTCGAGTTCATCGACGAGACGCACCCGCCGTCGCTCCTGGGGAGCGACCCGTTCGAACGGGCCCGCCAGCGCGCCTGGGTGGCGATGGCCGACGACCTGTCGATGGCGCAATACCGGCTCTTCACCGCGGCGTCGCGCGAGGACCAGGAGAAGGCCGCCCAGGTGTTCGCCGGCGTCGCCGCCCACTACGAGCAGGCGCTCGCCGACGGCGCCCTCGCCCCCCAGGGGTTCGGCCTCGCCCACCTGGCGCTCGGCCCCTCGGCGCTCCGCTTCGCCATCGTCGAGGCGGAGCTGGGCGCGCGCGTGCTGCAAGCCGCCCCCGGGCTGGAGGCGCTGGCGCGGCGCCTGGCCGTCCGCCCCTCGATCGCCGGCACGGTGCCCGACGACTACGCCGCGCTCTTCATCGCCAAGCTGGTCGAGCGCGGCAGCCTGTTCGCCGCCGGACGCCGCTAGAACACGACCGGCACATCGACCTGCACGATGTTGTAGGACTGGCTCGCGAGCGGCTGATCGAGGACTCTCGCGTAGGATATCCCCGGTCGGATGAACGTCGCCCGCCCGATCGCGAAGTTTCCGCGGGGGCCGATCGCCACCGTGGCGGTGTCCAGGTTGGCGTCCGGGAGGTTGACCTTCATTCCGGTCGCGTTGAGCTGGGTCGGCGTGCTGAGGTAACGCTGGTAGCGCAGCTCGGCCCCGAGCGAGAGCGCCGGAATGACGAAGTAGCCGAGGTGAAGACCCATCGTCGAGTTGGTGCGCGCGGCGTCGGTGCTGGCCGCCCCGGCGCTGTCGCCGTGAACACGCAGCGACTCGAAGAGCGTCGCCTCGGCCTGCACCGTCAGCTTGCGATCGACGTAGGCCAGATCGCCGCCGGCGACCGCCGTGAAGTAGTTGACCGCGAACATCGAGTTGTCCATCCCCGAGCGCGCCGCCACCGCCGCCTTGTTGGCGGCGGCCACGCCCTTGTCCGGGTGATCGCCGCTCCCTTGCCCGATCGGGACCGCGGCGCCGGCGAAAGCGGCCCAACGGAGCGCCCCCACCCGGCGCGCGTAGGTCAGCCCCACGATCGGGTCGACGAATGACGAGATGCTCGGTGTCGTCCCCAGCGCGGCGTTCTCCACGAACGCCAGCTTGGCCAGCGGCGCCAGGTGCCGCGTCTCCTGGTAGCTGCCGGTCAGGATGGTGACGACGCTGCTCCCGCTCGCGCCGTTGCTGTCGTAGAGGGCGACCGAGCTGTCGGAACGGATGGCGGTGCTGGCCGCCACCGGCCGCAGCTGCCAGGGGAGAGAGTACGGTGGGGGCGAGGCCGGAGCGGCCCCCGCCGCCGCGGCCTCGGACGAGACAGCCGTCGCTTCCGGCGCCGCCGGAGCCGGCGGATCCGCGGCGGCCGCCGGCCGCGCGGACAGGCCGACGAACAGCGCCCCCAGGGCCCAGACGGCGATCGACACAGGACTTCGCTCCACGGCGATGATTTTCATCTCTTTCTCCACGCCACCGACGTTAGAGCGCCGCCAGTTTCCGCCCGGTCAATTGTCGGTCAAAGCTCGGGGTCGGGAGACGCGAGCCCAGCAACGAGCGCGCGCTGGACGCCGCGATCCCTATCGTGTACCGGCGTCGTCCGAACCCGGGTCGCATCCGGCGCCGGCCACCAGCAGGCCGGCGAGGAGCGCGACGGCCACCGACGAAGCGGCGCTCACAGCCCGGGGAGCGGGCCGGTGTAGTCGGACGCGTTCGGCTGGGTGCCGAAGGTGGTCACCTCGACGCCGAACAGGTTGGCGATCGAGACCAGCAGGTGGTTGTTGGTGATCGGCGTGTAGTCGGTCGGCTTCACACCGTCGGTGGGGCCGCACCAGAGGTTGGCGCTCGGGCAGTCGGGCGTCATCTTGAGCCGCCGCCCCATCTGGATGAGGCCGTTGGCGCCGCCCGCCAGCACGGTCGGCACGTTGCGGGTGCTGTGGCGCGCCGGGTTCCCCATGTCGCTCGAGACGTAGATGAGCGTGTTCTCGAGGACGCCCATGGTGTCGAGCTGCTGCATGAGGGTGGCGATGAGCCCGTAGATGTACTTGTTGAACTTGGCCAGGAGCTGCCAGGTGCTCACGGTCCCGTTCCCCACCGGCTCTCCGTCGGAGCCGACCGAGGAGCCGTCGTAGACGTGCGCCATGCTGCCGTGGTTGTCGGCGGGGAGCATGAGCGGGTTGGCGGCGTACGACAGGTCGCCCAGGAACAGCGTGGCGAAGCGGGTGATGTCGCAGGCGAACGCCTGCGCGAGCAGCCCGATGTGCGCCTTGCTGATGGCGTCGAAGTACGGCTCGCCCCCCTGGTAGCGGAGCAGGTCCGGGAAGTTGGCCGAGTTCGGCTTGGCCGGCACCTGGCAGTTCGCCCCCATGAGGGTGGTCGCCGCGAAGCTCTTCTTGAGGTCGCTGAGCGCGTCGAGGTGCGCCTGCAGCTTCTGCTGCTCGGCCGACGCCAGCTTGTTGTAGAGGCTCTGCACGTCGGCGTACGCCGAGCTGGCCACCGCGGTGCCGAGCTGCTGCTGCCGCGCCAGCGCCGCCTGCGCCGCCGCGTTGTTGGGCGCGGCGAAGTTCCCGAACAGGGCGTTGAAGGCCTGCACCGGGTCGGGGATCTTGGGGAGCGCGATCCCCCCCTTGCTGTAGGAGAGCGTGGTCCCCGACTGCGTCCCGTTGTCGCCGACGCCGAGCTGGATGCTGGTCACCGGCGTCGCCGCGCCGAGGTTGTTCTCCACCGCCAGGAACTGATCGATCGACGAGTTGGCCGGCTTGAGCGCCGACTCGTCGATGGTGCTGCCGGTGAAGATCGTCCCCGCCGAGTTGTGCCCGTTGGCGTTCGAGAGGTGGTCGATCCCCTCGATGATGCAGACCTGGCTCTTGTAGCTCTTGCCGTAGGTGGTCGCGTCGTCGAACGGCTGCAGCGGGCAGTTCGCGTACTGGAGGCTGAAGTTGGTGGAGGTGGCCACGCCGCCCGAGGTGGTCACCGTGTCGGTCACGCCCGAGGGGGTCCCGCTCGGGAAGTTGCCGGCGTACTGGGTGACGAAGTACTCGGCGGCGATGCCGTGCGGGTGGTAGACGCCGATGAACCGCAGCGGCAGCGTCTCGCCGTAGGCCTTGGCGAAGTGATCCTCGAGCAGCCGGTAGAACGGCAGCGCGACGGCGCCGGCGCCGACGGCGCGCAAGAACGAGCGGCGGGTGGCGCTGCGCTTCTGCTTCACATCGTGCTCCGTTGCGTGAACAGGGGGCTGCGGATGTAGGCGATCAGGATCTCCACGATGTTCCCCTGCTTGGCGGCGGGGAGCTGGCTCCAGACGGTCTGGAAGGCCATCTCGCTGGGCGTCAGCGCGCCGGTGGCGTCGCTGCGGCCGGTCGAGCCGCGGAACAGTTGAATCGGCGCGCAGCTCGCCACCGTCGGGCTGGCGGCCAGCGCCGTCGCCAGCGCGTTGCTGTCGGCGAAGGCGGCGTCGAGATCGGTGTTGGTGCCGGTGACCGTGGTGGCCGTGTTGATCGGCAGGTACTCGTAGCCGCCGATCGCCTGCGATCGCGTGGAGGCGACCTTCTCGGCGCCGAGGTGGACCGTCCCCTTGGAGTCGGCGTCGATGGTCCGGTACTCGCCCATGCCGTCGAAGCCCTCGAAGGTGAAGCCGAAGGCGTCGATCGCGGCGTGGCACTGCGCGCACCCCGAGGTCGTCCCGTGCACGTCGAAGAGCGCGCGCGTCGTCTCGGGGTTGCTGGCGTCGGGCGGCGGCGGCGGCGGCACGGCGATCTTCAGGGTCGAGGGATCGGGGACCGGGATGCAGGCCACCCGGCGCATGACGGCCACGCCCCGGAGCACCGGCGCCGACGTGCTGGCGTGCGCGTAGACGGCGTTGAAGGCCCCCTGGTTCAGGATGCCGACGCGCGCGCCGCCCTTGGCACCCGTCAGCGACGTCTCGCCCGCCGAGCCGGTCACGCCGTAGAACTTCGAGTAGTAGTTGGAGATGGCGCTGGCGGTGACGGTCGAGGTGGGGTTGATGATGGTGTAGCCGGCGCCCAGGAGCTCGCCCACCGTGCCGGTGTTCTTGTTGAGCACCTCGCTGATGAAGCTGGTGGTCTCGTCGTCCATCACCGCGGCCGCGTTGAGCGAGGTGAAGTCGGGGTACCAGTTGGTGTCCTTGGCGATCTGGGCGATCGAGTCGATCCCCAGCCACTCGCGCACCAGGCGGACGAGCCGCGCGGTCGCCCCCGGCGAGCTGGCGAGCAGGCGGCGCGCCTGCGCCTCCAGCTGGTCGGGCGTGGAGAGCTGGCCGCCGGCCGCCGCCTGCGTCAGCGTGGCGTCGGGCGGGCCGGCCGTCAGCAGGTACGACATCGTGCTGGCGAGCTCGTACGGCGTCAGCGTCACCGTGTCGTCGGTCGAGGGTGGGTTGGGGCCGAGCTCGGTGACGTAGAGGAAGCCGGGCGACTCCAGCATCGTCCGGGTGACCAGATCGATGCCGTCGTTGTAGGGCGAGCTGCCGGTGTCGCCGGTGACCGCGGTCTGGTAGACGGCCGCCAGGTTCGCCGCCTCGTCGCTGGTGACGGGCCGCCGGTAGACCTGGGCCCCGAAGGTGCTCACGAAGGTGGCCGCGCAGGTCGCCCCCTGGGTGGTGGGGCTGCTGCAGGGCGAGAGCTTGGCCAGCGTCCCGTTCGAGCGGGCCTCGGTGACCAGCGACACCGCCGCGGCGTCGAGCTGCTTCGCCATCTGCGAGGCGACCACCTGCCCTTCGTTCAAGGTGTAGCCGCTCTGGGTGGAGTCCGCCGCGAAGGTCGAGGCCGCCGGCGTCTGCTTGGTGCCGAACAGCGCCTGCACGGTCGCGTCGTACTCGGCGTTGGTCAGCCGGCGGACGTCGGCCTCGAGGAAGGTCGAGGTGTCCATGCCGCCGCCGGTGCCGGTCGCCCCGCCACCCGAGGTGCCGCCGCTGGTCCCACCGCCGCTGGTTCCGCCGTTGCCGCCGCCGCTCCCGCTGCCGCCGGTCCCGGTGATGGTCGGGTTGTAGCCGGCGCCCGCGCAGCCGAGCGCGAGGGAGGCGACGAGGGCCGTCGCGCCGGAGAGAGTTTTGAAGCGGCCCCCCATCTGCGAGAGCTGAACAGTACGTGCCGGGCACGCCCGGCGCAACGAATTAACGAATCCGAAAATGGTGTAACCCGCGGATTGTACGCCCATTTTCCTACATCGACGGCAATGTAGGTATCGAATGACGGCCCGCGTTTACGGACGATACGTGTCTCAGGTCACGTCCGGCGGAGCCTCCGCCCGGCGACGCCGAGAGGCGTTCTAGGGACGCGCGAGGAAGGCGTCGAGCCCGGCCCACTCGGCCTCGCTCAGCCGCGCGCGCTTGTGGTGGACGGTCAGCTCGGCCTCCAGCCGCTCTCTCGGCTCGCTCCCGGGCGAGACGGGCCGGTGGCAGGAGCCGCAGTGACTCCTATAGACGGCCACGATGTGCGCCCGATCGACCGAGCCCGCGGGCTCGTGCGCGCCCGCTCCGGACGGCGGGCGTGCC
>DASZVW010000369.1:0-3683 GCA_035546895.1 Polyangia bacterium | reverse complement strand
GTGCCGCCCCCGCGTCCGCCCGCACCGCCCGAGGCGGTCGTGCCACCCGAGCCGAGCCCGCCGCCCGCGGCGCCCGCCGCTCCCGACCCTCCGCCCGAGCCTGTTGTTGCCGCTCTCCCCCCCAGTCCTCCGCCGCCCACCGAGCCGCCCGCGCCCGTCGCGCCCCCCGAGGCGCCGCCCGAACCGCTCGTGGTTCCGCCCACCGCACCAGCCGCTCCCGTCGCGCCGCCGGCGCCGGTCGCGGCCGACGAGCCGCCGGTTCCCCCGGACGTTCCGCCTTGGACCCCGACGCTGCCGCCGCTCCCCGCGGTCGCATCGCTCATTCCCGAGTTCGCGCATCCCAGCGTGAGGCCCGCGAAGATCGCCGCGACCACGGCCAGGGCGTCGGTCTTGCTCCATCTGCGGGCTCGTGCGTTCGCGGTCAGCGGTGTCAAGCGTCTGCTCCCCGAACCGTCGTCGGACGGTCCTCGCAATCCGCACATTGTGCGGTTCCGGCCGTCCAGGGCGCCCTAACGGTGTATGCGCGTTCCCTCCCGTGCTCTACGTGGCCGCAGGTGCGATCCGTGTCGTTTCCGGGAAGGTTTCGTCCGTCGTTGCCCTCCAAACGGAGAGCCACGCTTTCACCGTGTGGTCGAGGTCGCAGGATGAGCATGAATCCCCGCATCATTCGCTGGTACTGCTTGGCCTCCGCTGGACTGGCCCTCGTCTTGGGCTGCGGCGGCGAGCCCGGAGGCGGTAGTTCCGGATCGGGCGGTGCGTCGACGGGCGGGGCGGCTGGCGCGACGTCCAGTGGCGGTACCACCGGTACCGGCGGCCTCGATGGTTCCGGCGGCGCCCTGGCCACCGGAGGTTCCACGTCGACCGGCGGTGTGCCCGGGTCAGGCGGCGCGGCGGCCACCGGCGGGAGAGGTGGCGCGGCGGGAGCGGGGACCGCGGGTGCGGCGGGCGGCGGGCTCGGCTCGGGCGGCACGCCCGCGACGGGCGGCGCCACCGGGAGCGGCAAAGGCGGATCGGGCGCGCGGGGCGGCGCCTCCGGCGGGGGCGGCGGACAACCAGGCGGCGGTGGGGCCGGCGGTCGGGGCAGCGGCGGGGGAGGCGGCGCGGCCGGAAAGCCCGGAGCCGGCGGCGCGTCGGGAACGACTGGAACGGGCGGCGCGGCCGGTGGCGGAAGCGGCCACACGGGGCCGTGGCACGTGATGATGCTGGGCGATTCCGTCACCGAGTCGACGTGCTACCCGCAGCTCACTTACGAGCAGCTGATGGCAGGCAATCACTCCAACTTTCAGTTCGTGGGGATGGAGACGAGCAACCAGTCGTGCGGCAGCGGTGCGCCTGGATCGGTGAAGGACGAGGGCCACGCGGGATACGGGGTGACCTACCTCCCCCAGAACAGCACGCGCGGCGCATGCACGAAGAGCAGCGGTTGCGGCAGCTACGCCGAGCTTCAGAGCTGGGCGGCCGAGAAACCCGACATCGTGCTCATGCACTTCGGAACCAATGACGTCTGGGACGGCGTCGCCACGTCCACGATCTTGTCCGCGTACGTCGCCGTCATCGCCGAGTTCCGCAAGCAGAACCCGAAGGTCATCTTCTTCGTCTCGAAGATCATCAAGCTGGATCCGGCCGGCTGCGGCAGCTGTCTGACCAATGTGGGGGCGCTGGCGGCCGCGCTCACGCCGGCCTGGGCGGCGGCGAACGCGACCGCCATGTCGCCCATCATCATCATCGACCACTACGACAGTGCCTTCGATCCGACGAAGACGGCCGATTCTGCGGATGGTGTTCACCCCACGCCCGCCGGCGCTGCCATCATGGCGACGGTCACCTACGACGCGCTCGTCGCCAGCGGGTACTTTTGAGTGCGGGCAGGACCGCGTGCTGGGACGACCTGACCGCCGGCGTTGCTTTCCGCAGCAGGACGGGCGGGACGTCTACCAACCCATGACCGTGCGCAACTTCGCCGCGAGCGTCGTTCCCATGGCTTGCTGCCCGGCCACGTTGGGGTGCTGATTGCACCCCAGGTTGTTTTGTACTGAGTTGAGGCTCAGGATGTCGGCCTTGGACTCGCCACTCGCCTTGAGGGTAGCGAGAACGTCATTGAGGCGGGTGAGCCTCGTTCCGCCGTACATATCGATGAGGATGAAGTAAGCGTCGGCGTACTTCTGCCGGATTGCCTGAACGAAGGAGACGTACGCTGTCTCGTAGGGCGTACCCGGATCGCCCGAGCCGAAGTCGTTGGTACCCAGGTTGATGATCACGGCCTGTGGTTGATAGAGCGCAAAGTTCCACGGCACGGTATCGGGGAGAGCGTATGGATAGCGTTTCGGCATGGTCAGCGACGTGGCGCTCGGGGTGGTCTCGCCGTAGTTGCGGTACACCCCGATGCCTGAATAGGCGATGGTCACGACGTCCGCCGATACCTCCCGCGCCGCGACCGATCCGTAGGCCAGGAAGTTGTCGGTGTAGGCGTCGATGCCTCCCGTGCACGTGCTGTCGCCGTTCACCCCGGCGCCGACCGAGAGCGAGTCGCCCACCACCTCGATGCGTCTCGCGGGGGCCGTGTCGGGCGCCAGGAGAGCGCCCCCCGTCCCGAAGCCGGTCAGACCGCTGAACGTCGTCGTGCCACCAGGCGATGCCTCCGTATTTCGCCAGATCAAGATGTCGTGGGTTCCGGCGGTCAGCCCGGATGCCAACGAGACCGTCGAGGACCCTGAGCTCATAGAGATGACTCTGGGCGCGCCAGCGTCGAGGACGACGGTGATGCGATTGTTTCCAGTGGCGTTGTTCACCAGCATCGATACGCCAGTCCCCGTGAAACGCGCCTGGATGTTCACGCCTGGCCACGAATATTGGGTCGCGCCGCCCGAGCCCCCACCGGGGTCGGTTCTTCCGACGATCCGCACGGCAGGAAACCCCATGTCCGCGCCGCCCGCTCCGCCCCCACCCGGGGCACCCCCCGCTCCGGCGTGGCCACCGGTGGCGCCCCCCGCTCCGGCGTCGCCGCCGGTACCGCCGACTCCTCCGGCTCCGCCGCCGGTGCCGGCCGCGCTCGTTCCGCCCTCTCCAGCGGCGCCACCACCGGTGCCGGCGATTCTTCCTGCGGCACCGCCAGCACCTCCGCTTCCACCTTCGGGGACAGACCCATCGAGACGCGTCCCTGCACCGCCATCGGCACCTGGGCGCCCCCCGCCGGTTCCAGATCCACCTTCCGCCTCGCGACCACCCGTGCCTGCGGCGCCGCCGGCGCCTGGGCTTCCGCCGGTGGTTTCGCCTGAGTCGATGGGCGCAGGCGATGTGGTTTCGCCGCCGCAGCTGGACAACCAGATCAGCAGAAGGGCCAGACCGAACCGGCGAGTAGCGTTCATGGGCAGTCTTACCCAGGGCGCAAGCGTCGAGAAACCTTCCCGCAGACTCTCTCGATTTCACTTGGTCGAGCGCGCGTGCCCAGGTTCGCTCAGGTGCAATTCGCGCAAAGGCCGACAGGGCTGGCGAGACCGATTGTGTATCACTCTGCGTGCTTGAACCCCTCTCCGGGAAACGGTTTGATCGGTGGTACCTACCTCCTTACACGCAGACGATCGACTGAGGAGCGTTCGGCAGCAGGCTGGGGTTTCGGTCGGGGGGCCGTCCAACGCCAGCTCTGAGAACGGCGGCGGCGTCGGTGCCAGTGGCGCCGGCGCCGC
>DASZVW010000368.1:0-1574 GCA_035546895.1 Polyangia bacterium | reverse complement strand
TCACCGGTGGAGATCGAGTTCCGGACCGCGGGGCGCCTGTTCGTGCTGGCCGGGACCGACTGGGACGGCGGCGCCGAGGTGGCGCGCACGCTGGAGGCGATCGGACGCCGCGAGCCGATCCCGCCGCTGGTCACCGAGGTGGGCACCGGCTTCTCGGTCTTCTCGGTGACCGGCCGGCCCGGCGATCGGCTGCTGCTGCCGACGCAGGCGATGCTGGTCGCCGCCCGTCTGACGCGCCTCGACCGCGCGCCCTCCCCCGCCGCCGGGCGCCCCGACGTGCTGGTGATCGCCGGGCGGCCCGGATGCGGCACCTTCTCCAATTTCTTTCAGGTGCTGGGCCAGCTCCGCTGGGCCGAGCAGAGGGGCCTGGCCCCGGTCGTCTACTTCAACCGCGTCGTCTGCTCCTGGAGCGAGGCGGGGCTGCACGGCGCGCGCAACGCCTGGGACTATCTCTTTCGCCCGGTGTCGTTCGTGACGATGGCCGACCTGGTGCCCGATCCGCGGGCGCTCGAGGGGCTGGACGCCAAGGCGATCGCGGCGGCCCTGGGGGGACGGGCCGTGGTCCGCGACGACTACCTCGGCGAGGACGTGGGGGTCGCCGGGAGGATCGATACGCGCCAGCGCGCGATCGCCGCCGGCCTGGCGGCGCGGCACGTCCGCGTCCGCCCCGAGCTCCTGGCGCGCGCCGAGAAGCTCCACCGCCGCTACCTGGGCGGCCACTTCGTGGTGGGGGTCCACCAGCGCGGCACCGACAAGGTCCACGAGGCCGCCCCCGTCCCCTTCGAACGCTACCGGTACGAGATAGACCGCCTGCTGGCCGCCGAGCCCCAGGCGCGGATCTTCGCCGCCACCGACGACGCCGGGTTCCTGGCCGCGCTCGAGCACGTCTACGGCGCGCGCGTCGTCTCCACGCCGTCACGCCGGTCGCGCGACGGGCGCCCCACCCACTTCGGCTATCCGGAGGGGGCGACGGAGGCGCTGATCGACGTGCTGTTGCTGGCCTGGTCCGACCACCTCGTGCACGGCGTCTCCAACGTCTCGGCGGCCGTGCTGGTGCTCAACGAACGCCTGCCGCACACCGATCTGTCGGTGAACAGATAGCCGCTCGGCTAATTGTTGAGCGCGCCGGCGTCGATCCAGGCGGCCACGGCCGCAATTTGATCGGCCGTCAGCTTGGGGTTCGGGTTGGGCGGCATCGTGCCGTTCGAGAGCAGCTTGTAAAGCCCCGAGCTGGCGCTGTTCCCGGGAACGATCTCGAACTTCAACGAATTGTAGGCGTTCGTTTGGGTCGAGAAATCGACGGCCTTCTGCATGCCGGGATTGTGGCAGAGCGTGCCGCCGCAGGTCGCGGTCCCGAAGATCGTGGTGTAGAGCGCCGTGAAGGTCGTGACGGTACCGCCGCCGTCCTGGGCGCCGCTCCCCCCGGTCCCGGTCGTGCCGCCGGTCCCGGTCGTGCCGCCGGTCCCGGTCGTGCCGCCGGTCCCGGTCGTGCCGCCGGTCCCCGCAGCTCCGCCCGTCCCCGACCCACCGGCGCTCCCGCCCATCCCGCCCGTTCCCTGCTCACCGCCCGTCCC
>DASZVW010000367.1:0-6811 GCA_035546895.1 Polyangia bacterium | reverse complement strand
GTGAACGGCTCGAGCGGAGAATGGCATTGCCTCTCGTCCCTGAATTTAGGGCCGAAGGTCTGAAACGAATTGGCCGTCAACCAAGATGAATCGGGGAGGGGTGCGAGGTGAGCAATCGTAGGAGCGAGGAGCGCGAGGCCGCCGATGGCTATGTCCTGGACGAAGCCTCATGTCAGTCGTGCGGCACGCGACTGCCGCGGTTCGACGGCAGAAGAGTCTCGCTGACAGCCACGGTCGCGTGCAGTCAAGGGTGTTGGGAGCAGATCACCGGGTATTGCTGGCCGAGCGAAGCAGAATGGGCCAAAGAGCCGACGCTTGCGTGAGGAACGGATCTAGGACGAGGATCGCTTCCGTCGATTCCAAGGCGGAAACATCCCGACCGAGTGCTCCACGGGGCTCTCCGAATCTCGAACGTGGTCGACGCCCGGTTCCTCCGTGGGGAGCTCCTCTCTGACACGGCGGCGTCGCCGCTGTGCGATTCCGATCACGCGTCGGGCGATACCGCGAGTCCACCAACGGAAGCTCTCTAGATCGCAGGGGCCGCTTCCAACCAGTGCACGCAGACAGACCTCCTGCAAGATCTCGTTGGCGGTATCGCCGTCACCGACGCGTCGATGGACGAGTGCCTCCAGCGTCGGCATGCAAGCGACGAGCATCTCCCCTACCCTCTTGTCGTCTGCTGACAGCATCTTCGATTGAGATCTCGGATCCCTCCCAAGCGCAGGAGTGGTCTCATTAGGAGGTCGTCACTTTCGGTGGATGCAGGCAAACAATCTCGAGATCTCCTCGATCCTCGGAGTCTGCTGTTTCGGCACGACTGCGATAACGGCACGCCGAAGTGGCCAGTTGCGACCCTCACCGTGCTGGTCGCGCGCGGGGTCCGACCTCGCGAATGGTATCAATCGTTGCCGCCGCACGGTTCGTGGGAGATCATGGCGTGCGTGTCGAGAGTTCCGGAGATGTTGGTCGATCTCGCGCGAGCGCTCGTCGAGAGATCGGCGCCCGAGGCCTGGCACTCCCCAGATGGGACCGCCCGCGTTCTTGGTCCGATGAATGCGCCTTTCGACACTCTCTACGTGATGCTTCTCGACGGTCCTGATGCGGCGGACCGCATCAGGGCGTTCCTCGGTCTGTCCGGGCGATCCGGCCTGGGCTCCTTTGTCGCGATCGCCGACCTGACGCAAGAAGTGGGTCGACCGGCGTTGCTCGTCGAGCGAATCGGGGATGGGGTAAACGTCCGGCGAGCGGCCTAACCGGGGCCAGCAATTCACCGCGGTCGGGACGGCGCCCGTAACGCGGAAATGACCGAGCTGTCACCCCGCTTCGGTGACCAACGTGAGATGAACGGCGCGGCTCGTGATCATAGTGGGGGGCGTGGAGGGTCGGGAAACGGTGCAGAGGGTCACAACAGGGAAGGGGAACGGCGCCTCGCGTTTTCCGGGCCACGAGGCGCCGCTCCGACGATCGCGGTCGGTAGTCCGTAACGCGTCTTCCGCCAGCCGGCGCGCCTGTGGAATGTCGGGGTGCGGGTCGGGACGATAGTCGTCCTTTCGAGAGTGAGCCCTTCAAGAAGCGGGCGGCGTCGGCGCGCGTTGACGCTCGCCGCGGCAGGGGCCCGACCGAGTCGCACCCCATGAGCTGCCGCAACCGCGCCCAGGGCCAAATGGATCACAAAGGCATTCCCTGAATCACTCCGTAAGACCGTAGGCGGCCCTGATTTGACGCCAAGGCTCAGGAGGGGTTCGCTAGCGTCTCTGGCGGGGGGCGGGGCGCACCGCATTTGGGGGGGATGTGCGTCAGGATCAGCCAAGCAGGTCCGCTCTCCTGGCGCGCCCGGGTCTCCGCGTTCCGCCCTCCTATAGCTCCCAGGGTGTTGTTTGAACCCGGAGCAACGCTGGTCGTTATGGCGCGACCGGCAACCGTAGGGTGAACGTGGTTCCGCTCCCAATGGAAGACGCCACGGCGACCTCGCCTCGATGGGCATGCGCGATCTGGCGGACGATGTAGAGACCGAGCCCAAGCCCCGTTCCATCTTGCTGGCCTCGTTCGAACGGCTCGAAGATCTTCGGTAGCACCTCTCGCGGAATCGCGGGCCCGTCATTGTGAACGGCCACCTCGATCTCCTTGCCGGTCCGCTGTACATGAATGGCCGCCCTGCCGCCTCCGTACTTCGCCGCGTTGCCTACCAGATTCGCCAGCGCTTGCATGATGCGCGCGCGGTCCCATTCGCCTCGCGTGTCCCCAACGTTCGTCACCTCGATCGTCGGAACCGGGACCGTGAACGCGAAGTCTTCGACCAGCTCCTGACAGAGATCGCGCATGTCCACCGGCGCGGGCGCGATCGGAATCGTGCCGGCACCGACGCGCGCGTAGTCGAGGAGGTCTCGGACCATGTCGTTCATGCGCTGGCTTGCGCGCGAAACGCGTTCCGCGAGCCTCTTCACGCGCGGATCGTCTGACGCCCGGGCAAGAAGGGCCCCGGCCGTCGTCACGACCGTAAGCGGGTTACGTAGATCGTGGGCGAGGACAGCGAGATGTCGGTCCTTCGCCGCGAGCATTGCTGCGCGGCGCCGGAGTTCCTCGCCTCGACGGTAGAGGGAGGCGAGCGCGCCGACCTTGCCGCGGAGAAGAGTTGGAGGCGTCGGCTTGCGGACATAGTCGACCGCGCCAAGCGCGAACGCTCGCTCGACTGCTTCGTGGTCCAGATCGTACGCCGTCTGCAGTATGACCGGCGTGTGATGGGCGAGGGGGATTCGGTGGAGATGCTCGAGCACTTCGAATCCGTCCATCCCGGGCATCATGACATCCAGGAGGATCACGGCGAACTCCTCCCGTTCGGCGAGCGCGAGAGCCTTCCTACCGGACATCGCCTCGACGATCTCGTGACCGAGGGGCGCCAGGAGCGCCGTTATTGCCAGCAGGTTAGACCGAAGGTCGTCGACGACGAGGATCTTCGCCGGCGGAAAGCCCTGCTCCTCGATCTCAATCGGCGAAAGTGTTGGGTGTCCATTGAGAGTTCTAGCGTGCACCCCTACCCCTTGGGGAACGTGGGATTTCTCCGGGACCCGTCAAGGGCCTACAGAGTGTGGCGACCGGCCGCGGTTCTTCACGGTTCTGGGAAGGTCGGCTTCTAGAAGCGACCCGCCACGAGAGGGACGCAGCTCCAGTTGCTCCCACGAGCCGCCTGAACCGAACTGGAAGTTCAGCCGATCAGCGGATTCCGTTGTCGCAGGCGATCAAACCGGTCTGAGAGCTGCACCTTTCTGGACGGCCCCCGGAGCCGTTGGTGCAGACGCAGCTGCCCATGCACGCGCAGCTCGGCGTTCCGTGGCACTCGAGCGGGATCGGCGCGCAGTACTCTCCTCCGCCGCCAGCAACGCCGCCGACTTCCGCGACGCAGACCGTTCCGCTGGGGCACCCGCCCGCGGGACAGACTCCCTGGAAAGCCCCCCCGTCCGGCGCCCCGCCATCGGGATACGAGCAGGTGAGGCTCGCGTCAGCCGAAGCGTCCTGCTGACTGACGGGCATCATCACGCAATTGCCGGCGCAGATGTACGGAGCACAACACCGCTGCGTGTCGGAGCAGGTTTCGAGCTGTGCGCGGCAGACGCCGGCGCCCGCTTGACCGCCGGTGCCGCCTGTTTGCCCGCCGGCGCCACCTGCCTGCGCACCGCCGCTGCCACCCGCCGCGCCCGCATGTCCGCCGGAACCACCAGCGCCGACGGTTCCAGCCTGCCCGCCAGATCCGCCTCGCCCGCTTCCACCCGTACCCGCGCCGCCGTCCGAATGCGAGGTCGTGCCGCTGCAGCCCGCTCCGGTCAGCGCCACAAGCAAGAAGACCACTACGCGTGGGAGTGAACGGTTCATGGAGGTCACTTCGTGTCGCAAGCGACGCCGCTCGCGGTGCAGAACATTCCCGACGTGTTCCCCGAGGTCCCGGTTTGGCACATCGGCAGCGTAGAGTCGTGGCAGTCCGTGCTGCCGGTGCACGTCGTGGTGCAAGCCGCGAAGAGCTGGCTGTGATTCAAGCAGCTGAAACAGGTCGTCCCGGACGCACAGGGCTTGCCGCAGTCGGGGACGAAGGTGGTGCAGACACCCTGCAGACACGTGACGCCTGGCGTGGCGTTGAACTGGATCTTCGAGCCGTCGTCGGTCGTAGGTTGCCCCTCCGCGCAGCCGCATGCGGGAAAGGTGGCCTCGCACTTCGGCTCGAGGTCCTGATACTGGGCCTGCGCCGCCGTGTGAAACCCGATGTATTCCCGCTGTCCGCAGCAGTTGATCTGATGGACGCCGGCGAAGCAGTCGGTCGCGGTCGTGCATGATCGGTCCAAGGCGAGGACCCCCTGACACGGCGACGCTCCGCCCGCGCCGCCGGAACCGCCCTTGCCTGCCGACCCGCCGGCCCCGCCGGTTCCGGCACCCCCGCTGCCTCCGGTTCCTGGCCCGCCATTCCCGCCGCCCCCGCTACCGCCGCCGTCGTTGGAGCCTGTCACCGCCCCGCAGGCGTTGGCGAGCCCGAGGACGAGCCCGACCAGGATCGCAGCGTTCTTCCCGCGCATCACGGCTCTTACAGCAACGGCCGCGCCAGTGGCAAGTGGGCGGACATCCGACGGGTTTCTAGCGTCGTCAGACCGCTGGTCCGCGACAGGCCGATCAGTTAGTGGAGCCCCGATCATCGGAAATCTGAGGCACTCTAGCGCAAGGCGGCCCACCTCACTGTCCGCGCCAACTGGTCCGGTGGTTGCTGTCAGGAGCCGACGATGCGCAGCCTATTCTTCGCCGCCCTCGCCTTGTTGACGCTCGGCGTTCCCACGTCTTGCGGGTCCTCGAGCAGCAGCGGCGACGGGAGTGGCCAAGGCGGCGCCGGCGCTTCGGGCTCGGGGGGCAACGGAGCTGGCGGCTCGGGCGGCAGCTCCGGCGGCAGCGGCGGCACTGCCGCGTGCGGCGACACGAGTTGCACGAGCAGCGAAGTCTGCGTGCGTCCCGGCTGCGGTGGAGGAACCCCGGTCTGCGACCCAGTCCTCGACGGCGGGCAGTGCCCGTCCGGCTGGACGGAGTCCCTGTGCGGAGGAACTCCCACCCGGACCGGTTGCGTGCCGCCTCCGTGCACGCCGCCCGCGCCGTTCTGCGCGTCGCTCCCCGCATCCTGCTCTGGGAGTCCGAGCTGCACCTGCCTTCCGCAGGACATTTGTGGCCAGAACGGAGGCCAATGCGGGTTCATCCAGAACGGGGCGGTGATCTGCGGCTTCGCATGACCGCGATTGACTGTCACCCGGCCCTTGACCGAGCTTCAGCTGGTCGCCGAAACGGTAACCGCAAGGTCATTACGGCCACCGAACAGACGATCAGCGCGGCGCCGGCCAGGGCACGGGGAGCCAAGGTCTCGCCGAGCAGCGCCCAACCGAGGATGACCGCGACCACGGGATTGACGTAAGCGGTAGTGGAAAGCCGAGCCGGAGTGCTGGTCTTGACCAGCCATCCGAATGCGCTGAAGGCCACCAGCGAACCGATCAACGTCAGGTAACCGAACGCTGCGATACCAGGACCGGACAGCGTTGCAAGGGACATGCGTTCGGGCTCGCCCAGCGCGACGGCGAGGAGCAGTTGCGCGCTGCCGCCCGCGATCATCTGCTGTGCGGCGGCCATTAGCGGATTCGGGTTCATCGCTCCGTAACGGGAGTAGAGGCTGCCCGCGGCCCAGGAGAGACCAGAAAGCAGGAGTGCGGCGACCGCCAATCCACTCGACTCGTGGCCCGACGCCCCGCCCCGCATCACCAGCAGTGCCATGCCGATGCCACCGAGGCTGATCCCGATCCAGACCCGCCTCTCAGGCGCCACCCCTCCGGGACGTAGCCAGTCGAGCAACGCCACGTAGACCGGCACTCCAGCAATGAGGAGCGCGGCGAGGCTGGATTCGATCCGCGTTTCGGCCCAGGTGACGAGGCCGTTGCCGGCCGTCAGCATCAAGAGTCCGGCGAGTGCCCCTCTCCCCCACTCCGCCCGGGTCGGTGCGGATACGCCTCGCGCGCGAAGAATCGCGTAGAGGATGCTACCGGCCGTCACGAACCGGCACCCCGCCATCAAGAACGGCGGTAGGGATCTCACCCCGACCCTGATCGCGAGGTAAGTGGATCCCCAGATGACGTAGATCGCGGCGAACGCCAGGATCTGAAGCAGCAGGGTGTTCGGTCTTGGACCGCGACTGTCGGGATCGTCGTCGTCTCGCACGGGGCTCTCCTTCTTCCGGAGGCCGCACGGGCGGGCCGAGGAACCCACCCGCTTGGCCGGGGTGGGTTCGTCTCTCCTCGGGTGTTATCCGATGCGCGAACCCAGCCCCGGCACAAGAATCTTGCCGGTAGCCGCCCAACGCGCGCGCTTGACCGCCTGCGCGAGGGCAGCGGCGTGGCAACGGAACGAGGAGCGAGGGGTCAACGACATCGAGGACGCCACTCTAGCACAAGAGACGGGCGAGACTCTGAGACTGACGGCCGTGGACTAGTCCTGACCAACCCGCGCTCATGCGAGCTTCGTCATCGACCCCGACGGCAACAACGTCGAAGCGGTCTGCTGCGAAGAGGCCCGACGCTCCTTTCCGCCCTAGCGGTCGAAGCCTGAAGGAGCTGTGCGCTCAGGACCGAGGTGGCTTCCGCGCACCCCGTCGCAGAGCCGCCTCGATAAGAGCTAGCGGTGGCGCGCCGGGCTCGGTGGAAGCCGGATAGAGACGACAAGATGATCCCGACGGACTACCGCCGGCGACATCCTCGCCGTCGATCAAGATCGTGGGCGAGTCCCACGCCCGGAGCTCCGCGGG
>DASZVW010000366.1:0-9941 GCA_035546895.1 Polyangia bacterium | reverse complement strand
GGCGCGCTCATCGCGGCGCTGCTCGCGCGCGGGACCCGCACCCGTTCGGCCCGGCAGATCGAGGACGAGGCGCGCGCGCTCGGGGGGCGGCTCACCGGCTTCTCCGATCGCGATCACCTCGGCCTGCGCGCCGAGCTCGTGCCGTCGGGCTGGGCGCGCGGGGCGGCGCTGCTGGCGGACTGCCTGCTGCGCCCCAGCTTCCCCGCCGACGAGGTCGACGACAGCCGGCGCGTGGTGGTCGATCGCGGCCGGCGCGCGCCGGGCGACGCGGCCAAGGCGGAGCGCCTGTTCGACCAGGCCCTCTGGCCGGGGCACCCGTTCCGGCTCGAGCCGGCGGGCACCGCGGCCACGCTGGCGGCGCTGGGACGGATCCGGCTGCTCGATCACTATCGGCGGCACTACCCGCTCTCACGGCTGGTCATCTCCGTGGTGGGCGACGTCGATCCCAAGGAGGTGGTGGCGACGCTGAGCGGCCTCTTCGCCGGGGCGCCCGCCGGGATGGCGCCGCCCGAGACGCCCGCCGTCCCGGTCCACACCGAGCCGGTGGCGCTGTTCGAGACCACCACCGCCGACGCCGCGCGGCTGGTGCTCGGCTACCCGGGCCCCGACCCGCGCGATCCCGATCGGCCGGCGCTCGAGGTCCTGGCCGAGATCTTGTCGTCGGGCGGGCGGCTCGATCGGCTGTTCGCCGGGGCCACGCCGCTGGCCTTCCGGGCCGGCGCCCGCGCGGCGACGGGCGTGGCGCCCGGGTACCTGGCCGTCGAGATCGGCTGCCGGCCCGACGACGTCGACGCCGTGGTGGCCGCGCTGCGGGCGATCCTGGCCGAGGTGGCGGCCGACGGCGTGACCGTCACCGAGACGGAGCGCGCCGCGCGCCGGCTGGCGGGCCGCCGGGCGCTGGAGCTCCGCGGCGAGGCGTCGATCGCCGATGCGCTCGCGCTCGACGAGGCGTACGGTCTGGGGCTCATGAGCTACCGCGACGTCCCCGCCGCGCTGGCGCGGGTCACCGCCGCCGACGTCCTGCGCGCCGCGCGCCGCTTCCTCGATCCCAAGCGGGAGACGATCGCGGTGGTCCGTCCGGAGCCGCCCTCGACGGTGGCGCGGGCGCTGAAGGGGGCGCGCTGATGTCGGCCTGCGCGGGCTGCGCCGGCGAGGTGCAGCTGGAGGACACCTTCTGCGCCCGTTGCGGCGCGCCGGTGACCGATCCCTTCATCGGCATGGTGGTCGGCGAGCGCTACCGGATCGTGAGCCGGATCGGCGTCGGCGGCATGGGCGCCGTCTACCGCGCCGAGCACACCATGATGCGCCGCGATCTGGCCATCAAGGTGCTGCTCCCCGAGCTCTCCGGCAAGGAGGAGTTCGCGCGCCGGTTCGAGCGCGAGGCCGAGTCGGCGAGCCGGCTCGCCCACCCCAACATCATCACCGTCACCGACTTCGGGCGGACGGCCGAGGGGTCGCTGTTCCTGGCCATGGAGTTCCTGGCTGGGACCTCGCTGTCGTCGGCGATCGCCGCCGGACCGTTGGCCATCGACCGCGCGCTGGCGATCGAGCGGCAGATCCTGCGCGCGCTCGACCACGCGCACGCGGCCGGGGTCGTCCACCGTGATCTGAAGCCGGAGAACATCATGCTGGTGGAGCGCGACGGCCAGCGCGAGGTGGTGAAGATCCTCGACTTCGGGATCGCCAAGGTGACGGAGCCGCAGAGCGGCGGCCAGGCGCTGACCCAGGCGGGCGTCATCTTCGGCACGCCCGAGTACCTCTCGCCCGAGCAGGCGCTGGGCGAGGCGGTCGATGCGCGCGCCGACCTCTACGCCGCGGGCGTCATCCTCTACGAGATGCTGGCGGGCCGGCGGCCGTTCGAGTCGGAGGACAAGGTCAAGATCATCTCCATGCACCTGGCGCACGCGCCGCCGCGCATCCGCGACGTGGCGCCCGAGGTCTCGGTCCCGCTGCCGCTCGAGCAGGCGGTCCTGCAGGCGATGGAGAAGTCGCGCGACAACCGGTTCGCGACCGCCGCCGCCTTCCTGCAGGCGCTCGACGACGCCGAGGCGCAGCGGCCGAGCGAGCTCGAGGTGGAGGCGACCATCCCGGCGATGGACCTGCCGTCCCCGCCCGGGCGCAGCCGCGCGCTGCCGATCGTCCTCGCCGCGCTGGTGGTCGGGGTGGGCGGCCTGGCGGTGAAGCGCCGCCTCGCCCACCACCGGACCGCCGCGCTGACCGTCCTGCCGGCGCAGCCGGCGCCGCCGCCGCCCGACGTGGCGGTCGAGATGAACAAGGTCCAGGGGCTGCTCGACGACGGCAAGACCACCGCGGCGCGCGTGGCGCTGGAGGCGCTCGAGGCCTCGCGGCCCAAGAACGCGCGCGTGCGCTATATGTTGGGGCAAGTGTCATTCGCGGAGGACCGGCGCCAGGAGGCGCTCGACGATTACGGCGAGGCGATCGCGCTCGACCCCGGGTTCAGGGGCGACCCCGAGCTGCTCGGCCACCTCGACGCCATGCTCGACGACCCCAAGCTGGCCGACCCGGCCCTCACGTTGCTCATCGAGCACGTCGGCAAGCCGGCCGCCGATCTGCTCGCCAAGGTGGCCAACGAGGGGAGCGACCTGCCGCGCCGCCGGCGCGCGGCCGCGGCGCTGGTCGATCTCGATCAGGAGAAGCGGATCGACCGCGTCTCGCTCGACATGCTCGAGCTGCGCAAGGCGGCCACCTGCGACGACAAGAAAGAGTGGGTCGTCAAGCTCAAGGATCTCGGCGACCCGCGCGCGCTGCCGGCGCTGCGGGGCTTGCGCGCGCGCCGGGTGGGCCCCATCAGCTGGGGGGGGACCAACACGGCGTGCATGAAGGACGAGCTCAGCGAGGCGATCGCGGCGCTGGACAAGAAGGCCGGCCACAGCGAGCGCCCCGAGCGCCGCACCCGCCGCGGGCGGTGACGCGGACGGTGAGATGATGGCGGCCAGGGCAGCGAAGCGAGGAGGCGGCAGATTCCCGGGCCCATCCGGTCAGGTGGGCCGCGACCCGCGCAACCTCCTCACCAGCCTGGTGCTGGTGTTCCCGCTGTTCCTCATCTACCAGATCGGCGTCCTCTTCACGCTGCCGGTGCTCAACGGCGCCGACTTCCTGACCGTCTTCCTGTTCAAGAACCTCCACCTGTCGACGGGGAGCTACCTCGCCACCACCTTCGCGGTGGCGGTGGCGTTCGCCATCGCCGTGGCGGTGCTCCGGCACAAGCAGCGGTTCGACCCGCGGCTCATCGTCCCGGTGCTGCTCGAGAGCGCCATCTACGCGTTGACCATGGGGTCGCTCATCGTGTTCGTGATGACGCGGGCCCTCGGGATCTCGCCGCAGCTCGCCGGCGGCGGCGGCTTCGTGGCCCAACAGGGGCTCGGCACCCGGATCGTGATGTCGCTGGGGGCCGGCGTCTACGAGGAGACGGTGTTCCGGCTCGGCATCCTGACCGGCCTCTGCGTCCTCTTCGACCGCGTGCTGGGGATGCGGCGCTGGCTGGCCTTCGTGCTGGCCCTGCTGATCCAGGCGGCGCTCTTCTCGGCGATGCACCACATCCCGCCCTACGGCGATCCCCTGCACCTCGGGATCTTCGTGTTTCGCGTGCTGGCCGGGATCTGCTTCGGCCTGCTCTTCTGGACCCGCGGCTTTGCGGTCGCGGTCTACACGCACGCCCTCTACGATCTGTACGTGTTCCTGGTGAAGTAGCCGCGCCCGGCGGCGGCACGGGCTAGTTCTGCCAGACGAGCGCCCGCCGGACTACTTCTTGCCCCGCTTGGCGGCCTTGGCCGGCCGCTTGGCGGCGGCGCGCGGCCGCGGGGCCGAGCGGACCGGACGCGCGGGCTTGGCGGTGCGCTTGGCGGCCTTGGCCGCCGGGGCCGTCTTGACGGGAGCCTTCGTCGACCGGCCCGCGGCCGCCTTGGCGGGCGGAGGCGGCGCCGCCTTGCGCGCGTCCTTCGCGGGGGCGGGCTTGGGGGCCGGCTTCACCTTGCCGGAAGCCTTGCCGCTCAGCTTGCCGTCCTTGGTCACCTTGGTGTCCGACGGATGGCCGTCACCTTCCGCCGCCAGGGGGAGCCCCGGCATGTCCTTCCGGTTATGGACCAGCACCCGGCGCGAGTCCTTGAACGTCACCTCCGCCTTGCTGTCGGAGAGGATCTCGGAGATGAAGCCGGTGCCGAACTTGGGGTGCGTCACGATCACGTTCTCGTGATAGTGCTCGCGGAACTCGTACGGCTTGGCGTTCTTGTCGCTGTGCTTGGCGAAGAACTCCTCGAAGGTGAGCTTCTTCATCATCGCGCGCTTCTTGGCGGCGATCGGCTCCGGGACGTCGTCCTCGACGTCGCCGCGTGGCTTGCGGAACGAGTGGACGTCCCCGCAAGGATTGCATTGAACGCGCCGGATCTCGTCTTCGTACTTCGAAATGACGACGTGCGTGGTATCGCCCTTGCACTTGGGGCAATATGCCTCGACGTCCGACCCGACTTCGTCGACCTCGTCCTCGAACATGAAGTCCATTGGCGGCGCCCCTTTAGAGTTCGGTCACTAACACAGGTCTTCCCACCCTGCAAGAATAAGAGGGCAATTCCGGCCGGTTCGCGGTAGAAAGGCGCCACCAAGGCCGTGCGCTACTTCCAGGCGAAAATCTCGGAAAACCGGGCACTTGGAGGTGGCTATTTCGTTTTGCGGCTCAGCGGCTGCGAATCGCTGGCGGCCGCCAGGCCGGGGCAATTCGTAATGATTCGCGGCGCTTGGGGCCGCGACCCGCTTCTGCCCCGGGCTTTCTCCCTGATGTCGGTGGGCCCCGGTGGTCGAGCCGAGATCCTGGCCAAGACGGTGGGGCGGGGGACCGCCCTGCTCGAGCGGGCGCTCCCCGGGGCCGAGGTCGACGTGCTGGGGCCGCTCGGGACCAGCTTCCCCGAGCCCGACGGCGACACGGTCGACCTCTTGGTGGCCGGCGGCGTGGGGCTCCCTCCGATGTACATGCAGGCGGTGTTCGCGGCGGCGGGCGGGCACCTGGGGCGGTCCGAGATGATCTACGGCGGCCGGGGCGCCCCCGATCTGGTCCTGCTGTCGGAGATGAAGGCGATGGGCCTCCAGCTCTTTCTCACCACCGAGACGGGCGAGGTCGGCGACAAGGGGCTGGTCACGCGCGCGCTCGAGGCGCGCCTGGCGCACCACCGCGGCAAGCGGGTGCGGGTCATGGGGTGCGGGCCGAACGGGATGCTGTGGGCGATCGCCCGGATGGCGCGCGACGGCCGGGTCCCCTGCTTCATCTCGCTCGAGGAGCAGATGGCCTGCGGGATCGGCGTCTGCCTCGGCTGCGCCATCCCGGCGCGGTCGCGCCCCTACCGCTACGTCTGCAGCAACGGGCCGGTCTTCGACGCCGCCGACGTGCTCGACGTCCAGGCGGCGCCGCCGCCGGCGCCGGCGGCCTGCCCGGCATGACCAAGGTCGACCTGGCCATCGAGACGGGGGGGCTCGCCTTCCGCAACCCGGTGCTGACGGCGTCGGGGACCTTCGGCTACGGCAAGGAGTTCGAGGGGCTCACCGACCTGCGCGCGCTGGGGGGGCTCGTCACCAAGGGGATCTCGCCCAAGCCCCGGTTCGGGAACGCCACCCCGCGGATCTGCGAGACCGCCTCGGGGATGCTCAACTCGATCGGCCTCGAGAACGTCGGCGTCGAGGGGTTCGAGCGCGACAAGCTCCCCTATCTGCGGCAGTGCGGGACGCGGGTGCTGGTGAACTTCTTCGGCGCCACCTTCGACGAGTACGTCGACTGCGGCGGGCGGCTCGACCGGCTGGACGGCGTCGACGGCCTGGAGATGAACGTCTCCTGCCCCAACATCAAGGCGGGCGGGATCGAGTTCGGGACCGACCCCAGGGTGCTGCGCGACCTCGTGCGCGCCTGCCGCGAGGTGATCAAGAAGCCGCTCTGGATCAAGCTGACCCCCAACACCTCGGACATCGTGGCCCTGGCCAAGGCCTGCGCCGACGGGGGCGCCGACGGGCTCTCGATCATCAACACCATCACCGGGATGGCGATCGACGCGCGCACCCGCAAGCCCAAGATCGCCACCATCTTCGGCGGCCTCTCCGGGCCGGCCATCAAGCCGATCGCGCTGCGGATGGTGTTCCAGGTGCGGCGCGCCGGCGTGCCGCTGCCGATCTCGGGGATCGGCGGGATCCAGGACGCGACCGACGCCATCGAGTTCTTCCTGGCGGGCGCCAGCACGGTGCAGGTGGGGACGCAGAGCTTCGTCGATCCCGACGCCTCGGGGCACATCGTGCGCGACCTCGCGGAGCGTCTTTCGGCCGACGGCGTCAGCGACGTGCGCGAGCTCGTCGGCGCGCTCAAAACCGGTTGATCGGCAGCGCCGTTTGCGCTTGACTGCCTAGGGTTACGACGATTTAACTGCTGCGAAACGGCCGCGAAACAATCGCGCGCTAGCGTGGGGGCACATGAAGAAGATCGAGGCGATCATCAAACCGTTCAAGCTGGACGACGTGAAGGATCGTCTTCGCGAGGTCGGCGTGCAGGGGATGACGGTGTACGAGGTCAAGGGCTTCGGCCGCACGGGCGGCAAGAAAGAGGTCTACCGCGGCTCCGCCTACGTGGTCGACTTCGTCCCCAAGGTCCGCATCGAGATCGTCGTCAAGGACGACATCGTGCGCGACGTCGTGGAGGCGATCATGTCGGTCGCCCGCACGGGACGGATCGGCGACGGGAAGATCTTCGTCACCCCGGTCGAGGAGGCGATCCGCATCCGGACCGGCGAGCGCGGCGAGGACGCGCTCTAGCCCACCCACCCAAGTTCGAGCACCACCAACAACACTACCGGTAGAGGGGAATCTAAATGACTCCAGCTGAGGCACTGAAACTGGCAGAGAAGAGCGGCGCGCAGATGGTCGACTTCAAGTTCGTCGACCTGCTCGGGATCTGGCAGCACACCACGATGCCGATCTCGAAGCTCGAGGTCGACGTCTTCAAGGACGGCTACTTCTTCGACGGCAGCTCGATCCGCGGCTGGCAGCCGATTCACGCCTCCGACATGATCTTCATCCCCGACGCCAACACGGCGGTGATGGACCCGTTCTTCAAGCTGCCGACGCTGTCGCTCACCTGCGACATCGTCGACGCCATCACCAAGCAGCCGTACTCGCGCGACCCGCGGACCATCGCGGCCAAGGCCGAGGCGTACCTCAAGACGACCGGCATCGGCGACACCTCGTACTTCGGCCCCGAGCCGGAGTTCTTCGTGTTCGATGAGGTCCGCTACTCCGAGGGGCCGAACCGGTCGAGCTACATCGTCGACTCGGTCGAGGGGCGCTGGAACACCGACCGCGAGGAGGGTCCGAACCTCGGCTACAAGCCGCCGCACAAGGGCGGGTACTTCCCGGTGCCGCCGACCGACACCCTGCACGACCTGCGCGCCGACATGGCCGTGACGCTGGAGAAGGTGGGCATCCCGGTCGAGGTGTTCCACCACGAGGTGGCCACCGGCGGTCAGTGCGAGCTGTCGATGAAGTTCAACAGCCTCAAGAAGATGGCCGACTGGACCATGTGGTACAAGTACGTGGTCAAGAACGTCGCGCGCGCCAACGGGCGGACGGCCACGTTCATGCCGAAGCCGATCTTCGGGGACAACGGCTCGGGCATGCACTGCCACCAGTCGATCTGGAAGGACGAGAAGAACCTGTTCGCCGGCGACAAGTACGCGGGCCTCTCGGACACCGCCCTCTACTACATCGGCGGCATCCTCAAGCACGCGCCGGCGCTGTGCGCCTTCACCAACCCGGGGACCAACAGCTACAAGCGGCTGGTGCCGGGCTTCGAGGCGCCGGTGAACCTCGCCTACTCGTCGCGCAACCGCTCCGCGGCGGTGCGCATCCCGATCGGCGGCAGCTCGCCGAAGGCGAAGCGGCTCGAGTTCCGCTGCCCCGACCCGACCGCCAACCCCTACATCGCCTTCGCGGCGATGATGATGGCCGGCCTCGACGGCATCCAGAACAAGATCGACCCGGGCAAGCCGCTCGACAAGGACATCTACGCCCTGTCGCCCGAGGAGTCGAAGGACGTGCCGAAGGCGCCGGGCTCGCTCGACGCCGCCCTCAACGCGCTCGAGAAGGATCACGCCTTCCTGCTCAAGGGAGACGTCTTCACCCCGGACGTCATCTCGACCTGGCTCGACTACAAGCGCGAGAACGAGGTCGACGCGATTCGCCTGCGGCCGCACCCGCACGAGTTCGCGCTCTACTTCGACAACTAACACGCTGGGATCTGAGCGCCGCTGCGCTGCGCGGGAGGGGTTTCACCCCTCCCGCGGGCCCACCCCGTCGCGACGAGAGCCGGGCCCGGATCTGGCTCGGCAGGCAAGTCTCCGGCGGGCAGAGCCCGCCTCCGATCTACTGATCGGATGGGGTGGTGTGGTTCTCTCCGAGTTCCGGAAAAGGGGGCGTCTCGCGGGTTTCTGACGTGGGGACGGCCCCTTAGCCTTTGACGGGAAAGTGACGCTGGCCTAAAATTCGAGATCCGCGGAAGCCCACGACGCTCCGCACTTTTTCTCCATGGGTGCGCTCTCTTTCAGCGACCGGGCCAGACGCTCGATGTGGCGAGTCATTCCCAAGCGCGCCGTGTCGGGAGCCATCGGCTGGGGCGCGAGCCGCGGTATCCCCAGCCGCTTGCGCCAGGCGATGCTGGCGAAGTTCGCGCGCGTGTACGGGATCGACGTCGCGGAGGCGGAGAAGCCGCTCGAGGCGTACGCGGGCTTCGACGAGTTCTTCACCCGCCGGCTGCGCGCCGGCGCGCGCCCGATCGCCGAGGAGGCCGGCGGCGTCGTCTCCCCGGCCGACGGCGTGGTGGTGGAGTGCGGCCTGGCGACCGCCGGGACGATGATCCAGGCCAAGGGGAGCACCTTCGACCTGACCGAGCTGCTCGGTGACGCCGAGGTGGCGGGGCAGCTGGTGGGCGGCGCCTACCTCATCACCTATCTCTCGCCGAAGGACTATCACCGGGTGCACGCGCCGGTCGGCGGTCGGGTCATCGGCTGGCGGCACATCCCGGGGACCCTGTTCTCGGTCGGCGCCAAGAGCGTCGCCTCCGAGCCGGGCCTGTTCGTCCGCAACGAGCGGTTCGTGACCTTGATCGAGATGGACGGCGGCGGCCTTTGCGCGGTGGTGATGGTGGCGGCGATCGGCGTCGGGCACGTGACCGTTTCGTACGATCCCGAGGTGGCGACCCACCGCCCCGGCTTCCTGCGCGCGGCCGTCCGCCACCGCCGGTACGACGAGCCGAAGCCGATCCGCCGCGGCGACGAGCTGGGGATCTTCCACCTCGGCTCGACCACCATCGTGGTGTTCGAGCCGGGTCGGGTCGAGCTCGGGCGCTTCGAGCCCGGCGAGGCGATGAAGATGGGGATCGGCATCGGGCGGGCGCGCGCGGCGAACGGAACCTCCGCGGTCTCTCGAGGCTGATGGCCGTGTCGAAAGCCCACGACGAGACATCGCGCCAGCCGACCGAGGCCTCCGACGCCACGCCGCCACCGCCTCGCGAGGCCGACGACGGCGAGGGGAGCAAGCGCGGCGCCGGGGCGGGTGGTCGCCGGGCGCGCGTGGGGTCGGCCGTCCCCCGCGAGCGAAGCGGCCCGATCGGCATCGCCAGCGGTGACTTCGCGACGCCCACCGTGCGCCGGCGGACCACGACGCAGCCGCGCGGGACGCCGGTGGTCGGCGTTCCGCTCTCCATCCCCATCGGCGCGCAGGCGGAGCCGGGCGCTCCTTCGCCAGCCGCGTCCCCGCCGCCGCTCTCCGAGCCGCTCCCCCCGCCGCCGCAGGACCTCCCCCCGCTGGGGGCGACCCCCGTCGATCTGGTCGACGGCACCTCCGCGCGAGCCGCGGACGTCGCGCCGCCGCTCGACAGTCCTGTCGGTGCTTCGGCTCCG